>NZ_JBFAVI010000027.1:0-58684 GCF_040679695.1 Micromonospora sp. NPDC052213 | reverse complement strand
CGACGCCGGACCCGCCGAGGGCGGCGCCCACCCCAGCGGTGCCGGACGTGGGGCGGGGGGGGGGGGGCGCGCGCCGCCCCCGACGACGGTGACCTCGCGGCGCTGGCGGAGGCCCGGCACGCCGGCCACGACGACGTGGTCTACCTGGGCGTCGGCACCGGCGTCGGCGGCGGCGTGGTGCTGACGGGACGGCCCGTGCCGGGCCGGTCCTCGGCGGAGATCGGGCACACGGTCGTCGCCCTCGACGGTCCGCGCTGCGACTGCGGCCGGCGAGGCTGCCTCCAGTCGGTCGCGTCCGGTCCGGCCACCCTGCGCCGGGCAGCCGACGCTCGGGGAGCCGAGGTGAGCTTTGACGATCTGCGCGACGGGCTGCGTGCGGGCCGCGAATGGGCGGTCGACGCGGTCGACACGAGCTGCCGCGCCCTGGCGGCGGCGGTGGTCAGCCTCGGCGAACTGCTGGACCCGGCGGCGGCGATCGTCGGCGGCGGGTTCGCCGCCGGGCTGCCCGGCTTCGTCCCGCTCGTCGCCGAGCACGCCCGGTCGGCGGGCCGCCCCGGCCGTCCGGCGCCGCCGGTGCTCCCCGCCGCCCTCGGCGGCCTGTCGTCCCTGCACGGCGCGGTGGAGCTGGCCCGGGGCCTGAGCGCCGCGCCGGCCCCCGCCAGCCCCGTCCCCACCCCGTAGAGGAGATCAACCATGGTCAGGATCGGTGTCGTCGTCGGCAGTACGCGGCCCGGACGCAAGGCCGACGTCGTGGCGCGCTGGGTGCGGGACCTCGCCGCCAAGCGGGCCGACCTCACCGTCGAGCTGGTCGACATCGCCGACTACCGCCTGCCGCACTTCGACGAGGTGCTGCCGCCGTCGATGGCGCCGTCGACGCGTCCGGCCGTGCGCCGGTGGGCGACGACGGTGGCCGGGTTCGACGGGTTCGTCTTCGTCACCCCGGAGTACAACCACTCGATCCCGGGCGCGCTGAAGGACGCCGTCGACTTCCTCTTCCAGGAGTGGCAGCACAAGTCCGCCGGTCTCGTCAGCTACGGTGTGCACGGCGGCACCCGCGCGGCCGAGCACCTGCGGCTGGTGCTCGGGCAGCTCGGGGTGGCCGACGTCCGGTCGCAGGTCGCGCTCTCCCTGACGACCGACTTCGTCAACTTCCGCGACTTCCGGCCGGCGGCCCACCACGAGCAGGCCCTCGGCACCATGCTCGACGAGGTGGTTGCCTGGGCCGGCGCGCTGCGGACGCTTCGCCGGAGCTGACGCGCCCGCCAGCCCGAAGCGGACTCGCGGGTCCCTGGTCGTTCGGGATCTCGGGACCGGCAGCGGTCACGCGTCGCGTGCCGCCGGAGGTGGCAGCCGTAGCCCGGCAGGTACTCGGACCCCCACCGGCCACAGTCCCGACGCCGGGGGCCGCTGCCCCTCGTCGATCCCCGACAGATCGACCAGGCCCCCACTGAAGGTGGCGCCGGCGAAGGAAACGCTGCCTCCGGCGAAGCGCGCACCGTCGAACGAGATGGTCCCGCCGGAGAACGTGGCACCGACAAACGACAGCGGGCCGGTGATCGTCGCGCCGGCGAAGGTGACGGTACCGTCGCCGGCGAAGGTCGCTCCGCTGAAGTCCCCTCCGTCCAGAACCATGCCGGAGAAGTCGAAGTCGTGGCCACGCCAGGTGCGCGGGTCGTCGTCGGGCAGGTGGAGGTTGTCGCGGATGAGCCGGATGATGGTGTGCCTGAGCTGGCGTTCCTGCCTCGGGTCCCCAATGGCCTCCGGCGGGTACGTGGTGACAGGTCCCTGCTCGGCTTGGTCTTGCCCGTCGGCGATCGCGCCGGGAGCCTCCGGCCACGAACCCCAGGGCTGACGAAGGTAGGCGCAGAGCACGTCGATGCTGCCCTGGCGGCTCTCGGGTGCGTCGTTGGCCAGGGCCGCGAAGGCGTAGACGCCTGCGGTGCGGACAGAGATGTCCCGCGACCCGAGCAGTTCAGCCGCCTTGCAGAAGCGGTCGAGCAAGGCCCTTGTCTCCTCGCGGTACGCCTCCACCTCGCTGAGGCGCTGCCGCCGGTAGGCGGCGGTCAACGCCACCACGGCTCCGACGCCGCCGACCAGGGTCAGCACCACCTTCACCGCGTCGAGCGCATCCCGCACGCTCCACGCCGTGGCCGCTGGCGTTTGTTGGCCGGGTCCAGCGCCGACAACCGGCTGTCCGAGCACGCGCCACAGCAACACGCCGACGACCGAGGCGACAGCAGCCGCCGCCACGAGCAGCAGCACGACGTGCATGAGGAACGGCATGGCCGGGGTGCGGGGCCGCCTTCCGACGGCCATCCTGATCTTCCGGCGTCGACCGCCGCCCCACACCACCGCAGCCAACACCACCAGGACTGCCGTCAGCCAGAACCGGCCGACCCACCGGGCGGCCGAGAGCGCCACATCGCCCCACCACGCCGGCGCGAGGAGCACCACCGCGACGACGAGCAAGCCCGCCGCCAGCACCTGCCGCACGGGGGGCGTGCGGGGAAAGCCCCGCACCGCCCGGCTCACCTGCAATCCTTCACCCACCACGACATCGTGGCTGAGCGACGCCAGCCGCCCCTCGCCGCAGCACCACCGCCGTCATCGGCCCGTCCGGGTCTGTGATCGGCCGTCAGGAGCCGGCGGACGACAACAGCGCGAACTCGGTTCGAAGAGCGGCCGGCCGCCGGCCCGCAAGCGGTACCCGCGGTGTCATGCCGTGCGATGCGGCGTCCACCGGCTCAGGCGCGACTGGCCTCAGCCGGCCCGCTCGGCCCGGCGCAGCAGCGCGGCGGCGACGCAGCCGCCGGTGAGGACGGCCACCGCGCCCACCGTCTGGCCGGTCTCCAACGCGGAGCGGAACGCGGCGGCGACGAGCTCGCGTTCCGCCTCCGTCCCGGCGGCCGCCAGGGCCGCGGGGAACGACCCGGCGCCGGCCAGCGCGGCGGGCAGCAGGGCGGCGAACCGGGCGTTCAGGATCGCGCCGAGCACGGCGACGCCGAGGCTGCTGCCGACCTCCGTCATGGTGCCGTCCACCCCCGCCCCGGCCCCCGCCTTCTCCGGCGGGATCGCGCTCATCACCGCCTCGACGATGGCCGGGTTCGCCACGGCGCAGCCGGCGCCCATCACGAGCAGCCCCGGCAGCAGCACCCCGTAGCCGTCCGTCGGGGCGTGGGTGATGAGGGCGAGTCCGCCGGCGAGCAGTGTCATCCCGAGCGCGATCGACCGGGGCAGCCCGAGCCGGCGGATCACCCGGGCGGCGACGCCGGCCACGTTGAGCAGGACGATGGAGAGCGCGAACGGCACCATCCGCAGCCCCGCCTCCCAGGCCGGGTAGCCGCGCACGAACTGCAGGTGCTGGGTCAGCAGGAACAGCGCGCCGGTGGCGCCGAAGGTGATCAGGACGACCCCGGAGACCGCGCCCACGAAGCGTCGGCTGTGGAAGAAGTGCATGTCCAGCATCGGGTCGGCGACCCGCCGCTCCCAGGCCACGAAGGCGGCGAGGAGGAGCATCCCCGCGCCGGCCGCGCCCAGCACCGGGGCGGCCGTCCAGCCCCGCTCCGGCCCCGCGATGATCGCGTAGACCACCGCGGTCAGGCCCGCCGTGGAGAGCAGCACCCCGCCCAGGTCGAGGCGGCCGCCGGTCGGGCGGCGCGACTCCGGCACCAGCGCCCACGCCGCCACCAGGCAGACCAGCACGATCGGGACGTTGACCAGGAAGATCGCCCCCCAGGGCAGGTGGGCGAGGACGAGCCCGCCGAACGGCGGCCCGGCCGCGAACCCCAGCGCGCTCGCCGCGGCCCAGACCCCGATCGCACGGGACCGCTCGGCGTCGTCGAAGACCTGCATCGCCACCGCGAGGGTGGCGGTGACCAGGAGCGCGCCGCCGATCCCCATCCCGGCCCGGGCGGCGATCAGCTGGCCGCCGGACTGCGCGAGCCCGGCCGCCAGCGACCCGAGCCCGAACAGCACGAGACCGGCCAGCAGCATCCGGCGGCGGCCGTACCGGTCGGCGGCGCTGCCCGCGGTGAGCAGCAGGCCGCACTGGACCAGGGCGTACGCGTTGATCATCCACTGGACGTCGGCGGTGCTGGCGGACAGCTCGGTCGTGAGCACCGGGATGGCCACGGTCAGCACCGTGTTGTCGAGCACCACGGTGACCTGGGCGAGGCAGAGCACGCCGAGGATCAGCCACCGGCCCCGCACCCGGCCGCCCGCGCCGCCGACCGCTGTCCCGCCGGCGGGCGCGACAGTCGTGGCGGTCATCGGGTCGGCGCGAAGCGGGCGATGGGGTTGGCCAGGGTGCCGACCAGTTGCAGCGCGGCCGACGGGTCGGCGAGGTCGACCATCTGCCGGTTGTTGCGCAGCTGGAGCCGGTTGAGGCAGGACAGCGCGAACTCCGGGGCGAACAGGTCGTAGCGCCGCAGCCGCTCGGCCAGGTGCGGGACGCTGTCGGCGTAGTCGGCCGCGCACCGGGCGACGGTGCGCCAGAAGGTGTCCTCGTCCAGCACGCCCTCGGTGACCAGGATCGCGTTGAGGTAGCGCAGGAAGCAGTCGAAGACGTCGGTGAAGATCGACAGCAGCTTCATGTCCTCGGGCACGTCGGCGCGCACCCGCCCCACCTGCGGGGGCAGGTCGGCGTCCGGGTCCATCACCACGATCTCCTCGGCGATGTCCTTGAAGATGGCCCGCTCGACCGTCCCACCGTCCAGGACGAGGATGACGTTCTCGCCGTGCGGCATGAAGGCCAGGTCGTGGGCGTAGAAGCTGTGCAGCAGCGGGGTGAGGTAGGCGTCGAGGTAGCGGCGTAGCCACGCCTGCGGTGCCAGCCCGGACTGCGCGATCAGCGCGGCGGCGAACGACCGGCCGTCGCGGTCGGTGTGCAGCAGGGACGCCATGGTGGCCAGTCGCCGGCCCGGCTCCAGGCCGGGCACCGGGCTCTCCCGCCACAGCGCGGCCAGCATCTTCCGGTACGGGGAGTACCGGTCGGTCGCCGCCTCGTACTCCAGGTGCCGGTACCCGATGGCGGCCCGCTCACGGATGATCGTCAGCCCGGTGCGCTTGAGGATCTCGTCGCCGTCGATCAGGTCGGCGAGCCAGTCGTTGATCGCCGGGGTGGCCTCCATGTACGCGGCGGACAGTCCCCGCAGGAAGCCCATGTTCAGCACGGACAGCGCCGTCTTGACGTAGTGCCGGGTCGGGTCGGTGACGTTGAAGAAGGTGCGGATGGACTGCTGGGCGAGGTACTCGTCCGGGCCGGGGCCGAGGCACACCAGCCGGCGCTGCGCCACCTCGGCGGCGAACGTGACGGAGATCCGGTTCCACCACTGCCACGGATGCACGGGGATGAACAGGTAGTCGGTCGGGTCGAGGCCGAGCCCGGTCAGGGTGCCCGCGAAGGCGGCGAGGGTGTCGTCGCCGAGTTCGGCGCGGAGCAGGGTGTCGTAGTCGAGGTCGGCGGCGCAGGTGAAGGTCGTCCGGTCCCGGTGCGCGGCCAGCCAGAACAGCCGGACCGGGCGGGCGGCCTCCGGCGCGTACGCGTGGTATTCGTCGATGCCGAAGCCGATGCGGCCGTTGTTCGCCACGAAGCCCGGGTGGCCCTCGGTCATCTCGGTCTCGATGGTCTGGAAGTCGGCGCGGGCGAGGTCGGCGGCGCGCACCGCCGGCTTGTCGAGCTTGTACGCGGTGCTGGCGAGGGTGGAGCTGATCTCCTCGAGGTAGACGGGGAGGATCTCGTCGCTGAGGCCCAGCGCGCCGCGCAGGTCGAGGCAGAAGTCGAGGGCGTCCAGCGGCAGCTCGGTGTCGCCGCGGTGGCGGGTGATGCTGTCGGCGTCGATCCGCCAGTGGTCCAGGGCCAGCAGGCTCGCGGTGAACCGGTAGACCACGTCGCCGTCGTCGCCGCGCACCTCGTACCGGCGCTCTCCCGCCGCCGGGCCGTCCGCGTCGGCGGGGACCGGCTCGGGTGCGAGCAGCCGTTCGTGGGCGAACTCGGCCAGGGCCTTGCGGACCAGCAGCCGGTTGGCGCGGGCCCAGCTCGCCGGCGTCAGGTGGGCCACGGATGCGGAGGGGTTCACGTGCGCAGGTCTCCTCGGGTTGCGGCGGGGTGGGTGTCGGTCGCGCCGGTCGCGGCCTCGAACTGGGCGCGGGTGCAGACGCTGAGCAGCGCGTCCTTCTCGGGCTTGGCGATCGGGCCGACGACGGTGAAGCCGACGGCCGCGTTGAGCGCGTGCACCGCCGTGTTGCGCACGTCGGGCTCCACGACGACCCGCCGGGTCGCCGGGTCGGCGAACAGCCACGCCAGCACGGTGGTGATCACCGCGCGGGTGAAGCCGTGCACGGGCGCGTCGGTGGGCGCGCAGAGGAAGTGCATGCCGACGTCGCCGTCGACCGCGTCGTACAGGCCGACGAGTTCGACGCGGGCGGGGTCGTACCGCTCGGCGAGGAAGGCGGGCCGCCCCTCGTGCAGGCCGAGGAACGCGTCGTGGTGCGGGTGCGCGGCGATCCGCCGGTATTCCTGCGCGACCCGGGCCACGTCGGCGTCCTGCATCAGCCAGAACGCCGCCTTGGGGTGGGTCACCCAGCGGTGCAGCAGCGCGGCGTCGGCGTCCGGGTCGAGCGTACGCAGCGCGAACTCGCCGAGCCGGTCGTCGACGCGGCGGTGGACGACCTCGGTCACGACGCGGCTCCGGCCGGCACGCCGAACTCCTGGAAGGCGATGCTCTTCTCGACCGGGTAGTGCTCGCGGCCGAGCAGCTCCCGAATGATCCACGAGTTGCGGTACGGGCCCATGCCCAGGTCGGGTGACGTGATGCTGTGCGTGTGGGCGCCGGCGTTCTGCAGGAAGATGCCCCGGCCGGTGTGGTCGATGCTGTAGTTGCGGGCCACGTCGAAGCGGCCGTGGCCGTCCCAGCGGATGCGGTCGCGCACCGGCTCGAGGAACTCCGGGACGCGGTAGTGGTAGCCGGTGGCGAGCACGAGACCCTCGGTGTCCAGGGTGAATTCGCGGTCCTGCTCGACGTTGCGCAGCCCCAGCGCGTACGTCCCGCTCGGTTCGTCGTACGCGGCGGTGGTCAGCGCGGTGTTGGTCAGCAGCCGGGTACGTACCGGGCCGCCGATGCTTTTGGCGTAGAGCAGGTCGTAGATGTCGTTGATGAGGTCGGCGTTGATGCCCTTGAACAGCCCCTTCTGCGCGGACTCCAGCCGGTAGCGGGTCGCCTCCGGCAGGGCGTGGAAGTAGTCCACGTAGTCCGGCGAGGTCATCTCCAGGGTCAGCTTGGTGTATTCGAGCGGGAAGAACCGGGGCGACCGGGTGACCCAGTTCAGCTGGTAGCCGCAGGCGTCGATGTCGCCGAGCAGGTCGTGGTAGATCTCGGCCGCGCTCTGCCCGCTGCCGACGACGGTGATGCTGCGCTTGGCGCGCAGCGCCGCCCGGTGCTCCAGGTACTGCGAGTTGTGGATCGCGTCGCCGCCGAGCCCCCGGCAGGCGTCGGGCACGTGCGGCGGGGTGCCGGTGCCGAGCACGAGGTGCCGGGCGCGGTGGGTGACCTGTTCCCCCGTGGCGGTCACGGTGGCCCGCACGACGTAGTGCTCGTCGGCCGGGTCGAACTCGACGGACGTGACCCGCTGTCCGAAGCGGACGCCGCGGAGCCTGCCGGCGGCCCAACGGCAGTAGTCGTCGTACTCGCTGCGCAGCGGGAAGAAGCTCTCCCGGATGTAGAACGGGTAGAGCCGCCCCGACTCCTTCAGATAGGCCAGGAAGGAGTACGGGGAGGTCGGGTCGGCGAGTGTGACCAGGTCGGCGATGAACGGCGTCTGGAGGCGGGTCGACTCCAGCAGCATCCCGGGATGCCAGCTGAAGGTGTCCCGCGCCTCCAGGAAGAGGCCGTCGAGGTCCTCGATCGGTTCGGTCAGGCAGGCCAGGCCCAGGTTGTACGGGCCCAGCCCGACGGCGATGAAGTCGTGCGTCGACATGCGTTCTCTCCAGCGGGGACGGGTCGTCAGCCGACGGGGCAGGTCAGCTCGGCGGTCGCCCTGGTGTGCGCGTACCAGCCGGCGTGGTCGGCGACGAGGTCGAGGACGTGGGCGATGTCGTCCAGCGTGGTCTCGGGGTTGAGCAGGGTGAACTTGAGGTGGTGCGCGCCGTCGACCCTGGTCCCGGCGACCAGCCCGGCGCCGGAGGCCGCCAGCGCCTCGCGGGCGTACAGGTTGGCGTCGTCGACGAGGTCGCGGCCGGGGCCGGTCGGCAGGTAGCGGAAGACCACGGTGCTGAGCTGCGACCGCGTGACCACCTCGAAGCGGGGGTCCTCGGTGAGCAGTTGCCAGGCGTCGGCGGCCCGGTCCACCACCTCGTCGAAGAGCGCGCCGATGGCGTCCGGCCCCATGATCCGCAGGGTCAGCCAGAGCTTCAGCGCGTCGAAGCGGCGGGTGGTCTGGATGCTCTTGTCGACCTGGTTGGGGATGCGCTGCTCGACCATCCGGGCGGGATTGAGGTAGTCGGCGTGCCAGGTGGCGTGCCGCAGCACCCGCCGGTCGCGCACCAGCAGGGCGCTGGAGCTGACCGGCTGGAAGAACGACTTGTGGTAGTCGACGGTGACCGAGTCGGCCCGTTCGATGCCGTCGAGCAGGTGCCGCCGGGTCGGCGACACCAGCAACCCGCAGCCGTACGCGGCGTCGACGTGCAGCCAGACGCCGGCCGCCGCGCAGACGTCGGCGATCTGCGGCAGCGGGTCGATGGTGCCGAAGTCGGTGGTGCCGGCGGTGGCCACCACCGCCATCACCACCAGCCCCTCGCCGCGGCAGCGGTCGATCTCGCGGGCCAGTTCGTCCGTGCGCATCCGCCGGTCGGTGTCGGTGGGCACGGTGACCACCGCGTCCGCGCCGAGGCCGAGCAGCTTGGCCGCCTTCTGCACGCTGAAGTGGCCGGCCGCCGAGGTGACGACGCGCAGTCGGGACAGCAGCTCCGGGCGGGACGGCTGCCCGGTCGCCCGGCCGGTCACCCGGGCGCAGGCCTCCTCGCGGGCCAGCAGCATCGCCTGGAGGTTGGACTGCGTGCCGCCGCTGGTGAAGACGCCGTCTGCGGCCGGCCCCAGGCCGATCCGCTCGGCCGTCCAGTCGACCAGCCAGCGCTCGATCAGGGTGCCCCCGGCGCTCTGGTCCCAGGTGTCCAGGGAGGAGTTGACGGCGCTGAGCACGGCCTCGGCGAGCAGCGCGGGGATCACCACCGGGCAGTTGAGGTGCGCCAGGTAGCGGGGGTGGTGGAAGAAGACGGCGTCGCGCAGGTAGACGTCCTGGAGCTCGTCGAGCGCGGCGCCGGTGTCGCCGAGCGGCCGGTCCAGGTCGATGCCGGCGATCCGGGGTGCCAGCTCGTCCGGTGTCACGCCCGTGAACGGCCGGTCCGCGCCGGCCACCCGGGTCGCCACCCGGTCGATGCCGGCGGCCAGCACGCGCCGGTAGTCCTCGACCGAACCGGCGGTGAACAGGTGGGCGCGGGCGCCGTGCATCCCGGGGGTCACCCCGGTCGACGGTGCCTGGACGGTGGATCCGGGCAGGCTCATGCGGGTCCTCAGCGGTCGGGAGTGGACACGGTGGCAGGGGGACGTGGACGTCGCCCTTCCGCCCGCGATCCGATGATCGAGCGAACTTAGGTTACCCTAACCTAAGTTCGTGTCCAAGATGTTGCCGCGTCGCATCGATTTCGCTCAGTTCGATGCCCAGCGCCCGTCGCACGTGCCTGGTGATGCCGCGCGTGCCGGCCGCCTCACAGGCCGCCGAGTAGCGCGCGTCGGACGTCAGTCACAACAGGCAACCTTCCGTGCGGTCTGCGGTGAACCAGGAACCCCAACCCGCGAGGGTGGGAATCCCCCGCCCGCAGGCGGGAGAGGATGTCAAGACCGCCCATCGCTCTCAGCAGCAGGGCTTCCCAGTTTCGCTTCACGCACCCTCCAGGTAAGGTCCGCCTCAGTTAGGGGAGGGTAACCTAAATTGATGTCCGTATGGCAGGCGGCACGGCCGCCCATCCGACCCGCGCCGCGATGACCGGCGTCTATCGCGACCGGTGGGGCGTCCCGCACCTGCGCGCCGACACCGTCGACGACCTCGCCCGCCTCCAGGGGCGGGTGGCCGCCGTCGACCGGGCCTGGCAGATCGAGGTCGAGCGATGGCGCTCGGAGGGTCGTCTCGCCGAGCACGTCGGCCCCGCGGAGCTGGGCTGGGACAGGTTCGCCCGCCGCGCCCGTCTCGACGACACCGCGCGGCGCTGCTTCGGCCGGCTCGCCCCCGACACCAGGCGGTGGGTCACCGCCTATGTGGACGGCGTCAACGAGGGGCTCGCCGAGGGCGCCGCGGCGGCGCCCGAGTTCGCGGCGGTCGGCTGCGCGCCGGGCCCGTGGCGGCCGTGGTCGCCGCTCGGCGTCTTCCTCGTCCAGCACGTGCTCTTCTCCACCTTCCCCAACAAGCTGTGGCACGCCCACGTCGCCGGCGCCCTCGGCCCGGCGGCGACCGGCCTGTTCGCCGTCGAGGGGCCCGGCGGGTCGGGCAGCAACGCCTGGGCGGTGCCCGGCGACCCGGTCACCGGCCGGGCGCCGGTCGTCGCCGGCGACCCCCACCGCATCCTCGAACTGCCCGGCGTCTACCAGCAGGTGCGCCTCACCTGCCCCGAGTTCGACGTGCTCGGCCTCGCGTTCCCCGGCGTCCCCGGCCTGCCCCACTTCGGGCACGCGGGCGAGGTGGCCTGGGCGGTCACCAACGCGATGGCCGACTACCAGGACCTCTACCGGGAACAGGTGCGCCGCGACGGCGACCGGGTGCTGGTCCGCGAGGCGGACGGCTGGGCGCCGGCGCACCGCCACGTCGAGCGGATCGAGGTGCGCGGCGGCGAGCCGGAGTCCGTCGAGGTGATCGAGACGCCCCGGGGGCCGGTCGTCGACCACGACCGGGACACCGGCGAGGCGATCAGCCTGCGCGCCCCGAGCCGGGTCGAGGGCCGCCTCGGCTTCGACGCGCTGCTGCCGCTGCTGCGGGCGACAAGCGCCGACGACGTCGCCGACGCGCTGCGGGACTGGGTCGAGCCGGTCAACAGCGTCCTCGTCGCGGACCGGCACGGGGCGGTGGTCCACCTGGTCGCGGGGCTCGTCCCGATCCGCGACGACCGGTGCCGGCGGGAGCCGGTGCCCGGCTGGGATCCGCGGTACGGGTGGCACGGCGGCTACGCGCCACCACGCCGCACCGCCGTCGACGGGACAGCGGTCTGCGCCAACGACCGGCGCCCCGACACCGCCGACCTCGGCGCCGACTTCGCCCCGCCGCACCGCGCCCGCCGCATCCGCGCCCTGCTGGCCGACGGTGCCGGCCCGGCGGCCGTGCACATGGACACCCGGCTGGAGGCCGCGACCCTGCGCGGCGTGCTCGACCGGCTGGACGCCGACTCCCTCGGCGAGCCGGCGCGGCGCCTGCGGGACCGGCTGCTCGCCTGGGACGGGCGGATGGGGGCCGACAGCACGGACGCCGGTGCCTTCGCCGCCTGGCGCGCGGCCCTGGTCCGCCGGCTGCACGACCACCCTTGCCTGCGCCCGCTGCGCGCCCCGAGCGCGTTCGACCCGCTGTTCACGCCGTGGACCGACCCGCTGGCGCGCATCGGCCACGCCCTCGACGGGGTGGTCGCCGGGCTGCACCGCCTGGGCGGGGACGTCGGTCCGGTGGCGGCCGGGGCGCTGGCGGACGTCGCGGCGGGCGACCCGCCCGGGCCGTGGGGGCGGCGGCACGTGCTGCACCCGGTCCACCTCGGCGTGGCGCCGGCGGTCGACGCGGCCGTACGCGCGATGCGGGAACGGGTCGCGGTGGCCGGCGACACCGACTGCGTGCTGTCCACCTCCAGCGTCCCGGGCGTGTCCGACGCGTGCTGGCGCGGCCCGGTGGCCCGCTACGTGTGGGACCTGACCGACCGCGCGGACAGCCGCTGGGTCGTGCCGTTCGGCGCCTCCGGACGGCCCGGTGACCCGCACTTCGACGACCAACTCCCACTGTGGGCCGACGGCGAGCTGATCCCGGTGGTCACCGACTGGCGAGAACTCACCCCGGAACCAGGAGCACAAACACCGTGATCTACCAGGAGAAGATCCCCGGATTCGGCGAGCTGTCGCTCGTCGTGCTGGACCCGAAGCGCCACGCAGAACTGGTGCACGGCTGGGTGACCGAGCCGCGGGCGTCGTTCTGGGGCATGGGTTCGTACTCGGTGGACGACGTGCGGGAGATCTACGAGTTCGTCGACGGGCTCGCCACCCACCACGCGTACCTGATCATGCTCGACGACGCGCCGGTCGGCCTGTTCCAGACCTACCAGCCCGAGGCGGACCCGGTCGGCGAGCGCTACGCCGTCCGGCCCGGCGACGTCGGGATGCACCTGCTGCTCGCGCCCGGCAACCGCCCGCCGCGCGGCCTCACCTCCGCCCTCTTCCCCGCCCTCGCCCGCTACCTGTTCAGCGACCCCACGCGGCAGCGGATCGTGGCCGAACCCGACGTACGCAACCAGCGCGCGCTGGACCGGCTGGAGCGGGAGGGCTTCACCTTCGGCGACGAGGTGGACATGCCCGACAAGCGGGCCCAGCTGGCGTTCCTGACCCGGGCCCGGTTCGAGTCGGATCACCCCGTACCGGTCTGACGGCCGACGGGTCCGGACCGCCCTCGGCGTCAGGTCCGGGCCCGCCGGCCGCCACCGGCCGCCCGCAGGTCGAACGGGAGCAGCTCCGCCCGGGCCGGACGCAACCGGCCGCGGGCCACGAGTTCGACGGTGATGACGACCGCGACCGCCTCCACCGCGAGGAGCCCGACCAGCACGACCAACTGCGTGATCCCGGCCGTGAGTGGACTGGCGCCGCCCAGCAGCACGCCGACGAACGCGCCCGGCAGCGTCACCAGGCCCACCGTGCGGGTCTGGTCCAGCGCCGGCACCAGCGCCTGCCCGGCCACCGGACGGCACACGAGCAGGACGGCGTCGCGTGCCGGCAGCCCCAACGCCAGGGCGGCCTCCACCTCTCCCCCACGGGCGGTCAGTTCGTCCAGCACCCGCCGGCCCGCCAGCGACGTCGCGGTCATCGCCCCGCCGATGAGGATTCCGGCCACCGGGATGACGGCGATCCCCCGCATCGGCACGAGCCCCGCCGACAGCAGCCCCGCCACCACGGCCATGCTCCCGGCCACGATCGGCACGCCCGCCCACCAGTCCCACCGGCCGGTGATCCGCCGGCCGGAGGTGACCGCCGCGACCGCGCACATCAGGACGACGAAGGCCGCCGTCGCCCACAGCGACACCACGATCGCGGTGATCAGCAGCGACACCGCCGCCAACTGGATCGCGGCGCGGGCCGCGGCGACCAGCACCTGCCGGCCGTGCCCGAGCCCACCGGCCCGGACCACGACGGCCGCCACCACGGCCAGGGCGACCAGGGCGGCGGCCAACTCCGGGCCGACCACCAGCATCGTCGACGACATCCGGCAAGTCTGCCGGCGCGCGGACGGCGGCCTCGCACCGACCGGCGCCCGGACCTGGGCGGCCGACCCCGCCGGCGGCGAAGAGCGGCCCGGACGCGGGCCGGCCCCGGGGCGGGACGCCTCGGGGCCGGTGCGACCGTTCCCGCCGGAGCCGTCAGGCCGCCGGCGTCGGAGGGTCAGAAGGTCGGAGCGAGGTAGAGCAGGCGGTTCGGCGAGCCGCTGCCCGGGTTGGTGATCACGTTGGTCGTGGCCTGGCTGACCAGGTACGAGTGGACCTGGGCGGGCGTCCAGCCCGGGTTGACGCTGAGCACCCGGGCGGCCGCGCCGGCGACGTGCGGCGAGGCCATCGAGGTGCCGCTGATGGACGAGGTGGCGGTGTCGCTGGTGGACCAGGCCGACAGGACGCCCACGCCGGGGGCGAACATGTCGGTGCAGGTGCCCCAGTTGGAGAACGAGGCCCGCGCGTCGTTGCTCTGCGAGGCGTTGACGGTGAGCGCCGTCGGGACCGAGGCCGGCGAGTAGTTGCAGGCGTTGGCGTTCGAGTTGCCGGAGGCCACGGCGTAGGTGATGCCGTCGGCGATGGAGTTCGCCACGGCGGTGTTCAGGGAGCTGTTGTAGGAGCCGCCGAGGCTCATGTTCGCCACCGCGGCCTGGCCCGCCTGGTGGTTCGACGTCACCCAGTTGATGCCGGCGATGACCTGCGCCCAGGTGCCGCTGCCCTGGCAGTTCAGCACCCGCACGGCCACCAGCCGGACGTTCTTGGCGACGCCGTAGGTGTTGCCGCCGACGGTGCCCGCGACGTGCGTGCCGTGGCCGTTGCAGTCGGCGGCCGGCAGCGCGTTGTCGATCGCGTCGTAGCCGTCGACGGCCTGGCCGGCGAAGTCGACGTGGGTGGTCCGGATGCCGGTGTCGATGATGTACGCGGTGACGCCGGTGCCGCTGCTGTTGTAGGTGTACGTGCGGCTGAGCGGCAGGGCCCGCTGGTCGATGCGGTCCAGGCCCCACGGCGGGTTGGACTGGGTGGCGGTCGTCGTCACGGTGTGGTTCTGCTCGACGTAGTCGACGGCGGGGTGCGCGGCGAGGCGCTTGGCGGCCCGCTCCGACAGCCGCACCTCGAAGCCGTTGAGCGCGTCGCCGTAGACGTGCCCGACCGTCCCGCCGAAGCGCGCGGCCAGCGAGCCGGCGCTGCTGCGCACCTCGGCCTGCCGGGTGCCGGCGCGACCGCCGACGCTGCTGTCCTTGAGCACCACGATGTAGCTGTCGGCCACGGCCGTCGCGCCGCCGGCGCCGCGGATCTCGCCGGTTCCGGGGGCGGCTGTCGCCGGGGCGCCGATCATGGTGGTGACCATGGCGGCGCTGGCGAACACGCCGACCGCGCCGGCGAGGGTACGCCGTCGAGTGCGAGGGAGCGTCATCTCCCGGTCCTCCTACTGTCGTGGCCTTCGGGTGGCTCGTGGCGCACCCGGCAGGCGGTGGACGATGAGGAAACCTTAGCCATCATATTCATCTACGTATATTTCCTTGGTGTTCACGATGTGAGGACGATGTTGAAGAACCGCACGTGAAAGACTTGCGCGAACGACATCAGATTGAGATACGTCGACGCCTACGGTCGTCCGGGCCGCGGGCCGAGCGACCACCACGGCGACGGCCGCGAGGGCCGCGGCGGCGACGGCGGCGACACCCCGCGCCCGGCGGGGGCGACACGGCGGGCCGACCGAGGCGCCCGGCCGCGCCGGCGCCGCCCACATCGCGGACCGGCAGCATGAGTGATCCTCGTCACGGGGGAGGCGCGCCCGGCGCGGCGTCCACACGTGAGCGGTGCGGGGCGCGGAATCCCGCTGCACGGCCCGGATCCGCCTTTCCGACGCCGCCGGGCCGCCGCCGACCCCCGTCGACTCAGGGCAGCCGCATCCTACACGGACAGTGATCGCCGGTTCCTGGCGGCTATGACCCGGACCTCGACCGGATCGCCGGCAACTGTCGAGATTTGGAGCGCTCACTACCCTGTTGCATGATCCCCGTGCCTGGGCACACATCGACAGCGATAAGGGCTTCAGATGACCGACAGTCACCCTCCGTACGGAGGGCAGCCGGATCCGAACGTCAACCCGTGGAGCGGGCCCCCGGCCCCGCAGGGCGGGTACCCCGGATACGGCCAGCCAGGGCAGCCACCGCAGTTCGCGGCCCCGGTCCCACCGCCGCAGAAGTCGAACAAGGGCCTGATCATCGGCCTGTCCGCCGCCGCCGTGGTGGTCCTGCTCGTGCTCTGCGGCGCCGGCGTCGGGTTCGTCCTCGTCAACGACGACGACGATCCCACCCCGGTCGCGTCCGCCACCCCGAGCGGGTCCAGCGAGCCCGGCACCGACGCCACCCCCACCCCGGGGCAGTCCGAGTCGCAGGACCCGGGCAACAGCAACAACGCGGTGACCGCCCGCTACTCCAGCGACCTGGGCGACGTCTGCGAGGGCAGCCAGATCCTCAACGCGGCGCCCTACAACGGCGCGTCCGGCGCCAAGGCGTACGTCTTCTCGAACAACCCCGACCGGCTGACGTTCTGGTCGTCGAAGTCGATCGCCTCGAACAAGCCGTACTACGCCAAGAGCGCCGACTTCGAGTCGGTCTCGGTGGTCGGCTGCCTGAAGTTCGTGGAGGGCAGCGAGGGCACGCCCCGCAAGTGCCAGTACAAGGACAGCTCCGACAAGCAGGTCACCATCGACTACATCTCGTCGCGCTACGAGCTGACCTTCTACGCGGCGAAGACCGGCGAGAAGATCGGCGACGGCGGCACCGTGAGCGCCCCGGCGAACCGGTGCCCGAGCTTCATCTCGTACAACAAGAACACCATGAAGTCGTACGCGGCGCCGGACTCCGGCACCATCGAGGCGGCCCTGGACAAGTTCCTGTCCTGAGGCGGCCCGGTCGACGTCGGGGAGGGACGGTCACCGTCCCTCCCCGACGTGTTTCCCGTCCGACGCACCCGTGGCGGAACAGGCTGCGTCGCCCTCGACCACGCGACCGTCGTGCAGGGTGCGCGGGCCCGACGCCGGCTCCACCTCCCCCGACGGCGAACGGGGCCGCCGCCGTCTTCCTACGGCGGCGGCCCCGGCGGGCGTGGGGCGGACCTCAGCGGCGGGCCGACGTCTCCTTCGCCACGGCGTCCACGTCCACCTGGTCGAAGGCGGGAGCGCCGTCGACGGCGTCGGCGGCGACGGCCGCCGAGGTGGCGGCGTCCGGCAGGTCCAGGCTGGCGCGCAGGGTGACCGGCTTGAGCAGGGCCGCCGCGAGGACGCCGACGACGGCGATGGCCGCGGAGATCAGGAAGATGTGTCCGGTGGCGTCGCCGTACGCGGCCCGGACGATCTGCTGGACCGCGGCCGGCATGGCGTCGATGTTGAGGCTGCCGGTCCCCCCGCCGGAGGTGGGGATGCCCGCGGCGGCGAGGTCCGTGGTGATCTGCTCGGTGACCCGGCGGGCGAGGACCGCGCCGAGCACCGACACCCCGATGGTGCCGCCGAGGGAGCGGAAGAACGCCACGGTGGAGCTGGCCGCGCCGATGTCCCTGAGGGAGACGGTGTTCTGCACGGCGAGGACGAGGTTCTGCATGGTCATGCCGACCCCGACGCCCACGATGAACATGGCCGCGCCGACCAGCACCAGCGACGTCTCGTGGTCGATGGTGCCGAGCAGGGCGAAACCGGCGACGAGCACGACCGCCCCGACGAGGATGTAGGGCTTGATCTTCCCGGTCCTGGTGATCAGGCGACCGGCGACGATCGACGAGCCGAGGACGCCGGCCATCATCGGGATGGTGAGCAGCCCGGCCTCCGTCGGGCTGTAGCCGCGGCCGATCTGGAAGTACTGGCCGAGGAAGACGGCGCCGCCGAACATGGCCATGCCGACCGCGAGGCTGCCGAGGATGGCCAGGGCGGTGGTGCGCTGGCGGACCAGGTCGAGCGGGACCACCGGCTCGTCAGCCCGCGCCTCCACCCGGACGGCCAGGGCGAGCAGCAGGACCGAGCCGCCCACCATCGCCGCGCTCTGCCAGGAGACCCAGGCGAACGAGTCGTCGACGAAGGAGATCCAGATGAGCAGCACGCTGACCCCGGCGGCGATCAGGCTGGCGCCCAGGTAGTCGATCTTCACGTTGTCGCGGCGGACCGTGGGCAGGCGCAGGGTGACCTGGAGGAGGATCAGCGCGAGCACGGCGACGGGGACCCCGACGAAGAAGCACCAGCGCCAGCCGAGCCAGGACGTGTCGACGATGAGCCCACCCAGCAGCGGGCCGCCGACCGTCGCCACGGCCATGACGCCGCCGAGGTAGCCGTTGTACCGGCCGCGCTCCCGCGGCGGGATCATCGCCGCGATGGCGACCTGGACGAGCGCCTGGAGGCCGCCGACGCCGATGCCCTGGAACGCACGCGCGGCGATGAGCTGGCCGGCGGTCTGGGCGAGGCCGGCGACCACCGAGCCGACCAGGAAGACGACGATGGCGACCTGCACCAGGAGCTTCTTGTTGAACAGGTCGGCGAGCTTGCCCCAGACGGGGGTCGTCGCGGTCGCGGTGAGCAGGGTGGCGGTGACCACCCACGTGTACTGGGTCTGCGACCCGTTCAGCGCGCCGATGATCTTCGGCAGCGCCGTCGAGACGACGGTGCCGCTGAGCATGGCGACGAAGAGCACCAGCAGCAGGCCGCTGAGCGCCTCCAGCGTCTGCCGATGCGTCATCGGCGTGTCGCCGGTCGTCGTGGTGGGTGCGCTCATCGCGCGGCCTCCAGGTTGTCGTGGTGTCCGAGGGCGGTCTCGATGTCGCGGGTGAACCGGCCGAGCGCCCCGCTCAGCGCCGCGATCTCGTCGGGCGTCCAGTCGGCGAGCGCCCGGTCGAGCACCCCGCCGTACCAGTCGAAGATCTCGGTCAGGGCGGCCCGGCCGTCAGGGGTGACGGCCAGGACCCTGGCTCGCATGTCGGTCGGGTCGGCGCCCCGCTCGACCAGGCCGAGCCCGACGAGCGAGGCGATCGCGCGGCTCACGGTCGACGGGTCCAGCCCGGTGCGGACGGCGAGTTCCCGCGCGTGGCAGCCGGCGGGAAGCCGGTCGATCTGCATGAGCATGCCGACCAGGCCGAGCGGCACGAGCGGCCGCACGTCGGCCCGGCGCCGCCGGATCAGCCGTACGGTCCGGACCAGTTCGTGCAGCCTGGTGCCGAGTTGACGAGCGGTGCCGTCCACCGTTTCCCCCACATCGCAGATGGTTGCCGCATACAAGCATCTGCCGATCTTGCCCAATGGGCAAGTTTGCGCAATGAGAAACGAGTCACGTCGGCACTAGGCTGACGGCATGGACGAGGCCACCGGGCTACGGGAGCGCAAGAAGGCGGCAACCCGTCTCGCCCTGCACGAGGCGGCCCTGCGCCTGGCCTCCGAGCACGGGCTCGACCGCGTCACCGTCGAGGCGATCGCCGACGCCGCGAACGTGTCCCGCCGGACGTTCTCCAACTACTTCTCCAGCAAGGAGGAGGCGATCTTCCACGGCGACGCCGTACGGCTGCGCCGACTGCTGGAGCTGGTCCGCCAGCAACCACCCGACGCGCCGCCGTGGCGCGCGCTGAGCCGGGCCGCCGAACAGCTCGCCGAGGAGGTGTACGGCAACACGCCCCCCTCGTGGCTGGTCCGCCGCCGCCAACTGCGGGGACACCCGGGACTCGTCGCCCAGCAGATCGCGGCGTACACCACCATCGAGCGCGAGCTCGCCGACGAGTTCGTCCACCGGCTGGCCGGCGCCGACCCGGAGCTGCGGGCCCGGGTCCTCGCGGCGACCTTCCTGGCCACCCTGCGCGTCGCCGTCCAGCACTGGATCGAGCACCCCGACGGGCCGCTGCGCGACACCCTCCGGGTCGCGCTCGCGGAGGCGGCCCCCACACCGGCCGTCGAGGGTGCCGCTCCCCCACCTGGCACCACCTGAGCCCGCAGCGGCCGGCGCGCGCGCATCCGTGGATCTCGCCGCACCACCGCTGCCCCCGGTCCCGCCTCGCTCCCGCCGGGCGGTGCCGGCCCGGCGGGAGCCCCGCGTCAGGGCAGGTCGGGCGCGCCCAGGAAGGACCAGGTGTTCCCGTCGGCGGACCACCACGTGCCCGGGGTGTGCGGCCAACCGCGCTGCGCGTATCCGCCGGGTACCGGTACGGCCGCCGCGCCGGGCGCGGGCTCCATCGGGGACAGGCGCTGCCCCCCGTCGCCGCTGCTGAACATCAGCGGCCTGTCGTCGGCGACGAGACCGGCCTGGATGACCAGCGTTCCGTCGGACCGGACGGAGGCGCGAAGCTGCCGGTCACCGACGGCCGCGCTGCCGGCGGTGCGTCGCCAGGTCCGGCCGCCGTCACCACTACGATGCACGACCAGTGTGCCGTCGATGCTGCCGACGGCGTAGACGGTGCGACCGTCCCACGTGGCCACGTCGAGCGCGACGTCGTGGCCGGCGGTGAGCGGCCCGGCGAAGACGTGTCGCTGCCAGGTACGGCCTCCGTCGCGGCTCACCGTGATCGCGCTGCCCCGGCCGACGAGCCGGCCGTCGATCGTGTCCACGGCCGTGTAGCCGCTGCCCCAGATGCCCGCCTCGGGCGGCACGTCTTCCGCGAGCGCGGGCAACTCCAGCCCCGTGGTCTGCGCCACCTGCACGACGTCACCCGTGGCCGGGTCCGCCGCCACGATCCGGTCGGCGCGCGGGCCGAGCATGTGGTTGAGCACGCGCCATCCGTCGGGCACCTGGACGGCCGTGTCCGCCGTCACCTCCCGCCACCGTTCCCCGCCGTCGACGCTCGCGAGCCAGCCCTGCCGGTCTCCGGCCCCGACGGCGACCTGGTACGACGCGATCAGCGTGCGCTGCCCGGCCGCGGCGAGGGCGACCAGCGCGTTGCCGGACAGTGGAAGCTCGCGGCTGCGCCAGGTCGCCCCACGGTCGGCGGTGCCCGACACCATCAGCACGCAGTCGTCCTCCCGGCAGTTCTTCCACCGGAAGTAGAAATGGTCGAGGTCTCCCGCGACCACCGGGCCCGGACGAGGGGTCCGGGCCTCACCCGGGACAGGGCTGGTGGAAGGCGCCGGCGTCGGGATGAAGCCGGGCGTCGTGGTCCCGCCGAGGCCGGGAACGGACACCTGGGGGTCCGCGCGGTGCAGACTGGCGGAGGCGACCCCGGCGACAGCGACCAGCGCGAGCGTGGTCAGCGAGGCCGCGGCCACGCGGGTGTGCCGTCGACGGCGTGCCGCCCGGCGCCGCACCTCGGTGAAGTCCGGTCTGAAGGCCGCCTGGGCGGCCCGGTCGAGCCCGGCAAAGTCCAGGTCAGGCATGGAGAGAACCTCTCTTGTTCACGATCCCTGGTCGAACGGTGGTGATGTCAGCGGTGTCGTCGAGGCCGACGGCGAGGGCACGACGGGCCCGGACGAGGCGGGTCTTGACCGCCTCCACCGAGCAGCCCAAGGTCTCCGCCACGTCGGCCACCGTCATGTCCGCGATGTGGTACAGCACGACGGCCTCACGGGCCGGGCGCGGCAGCCGCTGGAGTGCGCTGACGAGGGCGACATGGTCGGGCGACATGCCCGGGGCCCCCCGCTGCCCACCGTCGAGTTGGCCGGAGAGCGCCAGCCGGGCGAAGACCATCCGGCGCCGGTGCCGGCTCCGGGCGATGTTGAGGGCCACCGTACGCAGCCATGCCTCCGGATGCTCCACCTGGCCGAACCGACCTGGCCGGGCCAGCGCCCGCACGAAGGCGTCCTGCACTACGTCCTGAGCCTCCGCGTAGTCGCCGGTGATCGCGAACAACTGCGACACCAGACGCGACGCCGCGGCGGCGTACAACTCCCGGATCTGCTCCTGGATGTCCGACACATCGTCTCCTCCTGCTCAGCCTCTGCATCTTGAGACCAACCAGCAGCCGCCCCGGTGACACCTTCGCTCGGCGAATCGCCGCTCGCTCACGACCGGCGAAGCGTCGCGGGGCAGCGACGGGTCACCGTCCAGGAGTCTGGATCACGGAAGTCGGGGCAGTGGCCCTGCCCGCCGCGCCGGCGGCGGTGCTGATGCTCTCCGGCCGTGTCCGACAGGGCAGGAGGATCGTCGGTGCCGCCGACCATTCGCCGAGGGTGGGCGGGCCGAGGGATATGCGGCATGATGCCGCTCCTGGCGCTGAACCGACGTCAGCAGCAATAGACGGGTCGGGAAAATTTGGCCGCACGACAATCGGAGGACAGAGTCAGATGCGGGGAAGAATCCCGACGACCGAGAATGGCACAGGAAAGACAATCGGGTCAAGGGTCGCCACGCCGCACACGCCAACCACACAGGCACATCCGTGATCTCGGCTCCGACCCAGCGGTGATCAATTCCTGCGAAGCCGATTCCCCCGGCGGGCCACCCGAGGCGTGGGATTTCCTCCGGGCCCAAATCTCATTACCGCATCTTCGTCACACGCCCCGCCGAACGCCCACGGGAAACTCGTCCGGCAGCACGCACCAACGCGAGCCGGCGCCGCACCGGCCGAGTTCGCCGTCGGCCCGGCCGGCCGAGCGAGGAACCCCCAGCACGTCGAGGCCGATCCCGCAGCCACCCGACCAGTGGCAGCTACCAGGAAATACACGGCTCTCGGCACACCGGCCAGCCCCGCCGCGCCTCGCCCGCCTCCGGCCACGGTCCACGTCGCCAGCGGCCAGAAACTCTCCACGATTGCTGAACCAGGCGACAAATCATTGACGTATCCGCTTGCGCAACACGATTATCTGACGCAGTCGCGTCGTCGGCGAACCGTCGCCCCGAAAGGACGACAGATGAAGCCAGAGGACTTCCGCGACCTGATGCGTAAACTCTCCCGGGGTTGCCATTCTCGCCCCGGCGGATCGCGCTGGTCGGCCACGGACAACGACCTGCTCGCCAGTGGAAATGCGGGTCTTCCGCCGCCACTTCTCGGCGGCGGGCGAACGGCCGACACGACGTCCGGAGCCGCGCCCGGTTACGCGAATTCCTCGCCCGACCTGCCGCGCGACGGCGCGCCCACATTCTGGCAGCACCAGTTCTCGCGCGTACGGTCGCGAACCTCGCCGTCCGGCGGCTGTCCTGGCCGACCGACGGCGCGCGCGCCACCGCGGACCTCGATGTGGTGCCCACCCTCCCGGCCGGCGATCACCTCGTGGTCATCGGCGAACTGCGCGGCTCCCCGCCGGTGCCGGCGTCGGCCACCGCGGTACGGCATGCGTCAGTTCTTCCTGCCCGCACCAGAATGCCTGCGACCGCCGAGGTGATGATGCCGTCGAATCTCGCCCTGTCCCTGCACTTCTTCCTCCAACTCGCGGTGGTGCTGTTCACCTGCTGGTCGGTCGGACTCCTCCTCCGCCGACTGGGTCAGCCCCAGGTCGTCGCCGACATGGTCGCGGGTTTCCTGCTGGGGCCGACGCTGCTCGGTCTCCTGCTGCCCGCCCTGCAGGGCTGGCTGTTCCCGACCACGCTGCATCTGGACGCCGGCGACGCCGGTAGCCGCATCGCCCACCCTTCGCTGATCGTGCTCTACGTGGCCGGCCAGCTCGGCCTGGTCCTGTACATGTTCGTCGTCGGGATGTCGTTCCGCACCGACGTCCTCACGGGGCACCTCCGTTCGGCGCTCGGGTCGTCCGTCGCCGGCGTCATCGCACCGATCGCCACCGGCGCGGTGCTGGGCTGGGTGCTGGCCGGCAACCGGACGTTCTTCGACGAGAAGGTGGCCGCATGGCAGGCGGCCCTCTTCGTC
The DNA here is from genome assembly GCF_040679695.1 of Micromonospora sp. NPDC052213. Classification (NCBI taxonomy): domain Bacteria; kingdom Bacillati; phylum Actinomycetota; class Actinomycetes; order Micromonosporales; family Micromonosporaceae; genus Micromonospora; species Micromonospora sp. NPDC052213. The sequence continues at coordinate 35,430 of NZ_JBFAVI010000027.1, read as the reverse complement.
GGCACGGCGATGGCGATCACCGCCTTTCCGATGCTGGCGCGCATCATCCACGAGAACAATCTCGGCGGCAGCCCCACCGGGACGGTGGCCCTGGCGTGCGCCGCCGTCGACGACACCGTCGCCTGGGTCCTGCTGGCCGTGGTGGTCTCCTCGGCCCAGGGCGACGCGTCGGTCGCGCTGCTCGCCCTCGGCGGTGGCCTGGTCTACGTCCTCGTGGTCCTGACCGTGGGTCGCACCCTGTCCGCCAGGCTCGCCCGCTGGGCCATGGACGACGACGGGCTGCGTCCCGCCGGGCTCGTCACCACGATGATCATTCTGCTGCTCTGTGCCGCGTACACCGAGGCGGTCGGGATCTACGCGGTGGTGGGGGCCTTCCTGTTCGGCGTCGCCATACCCCGTGGCCGTTTCACCGAGGCCCTGCGGACGTGCATCGAGCCGGTCACGGTCCGGCTGCTGCTACCGACGTTCTTCGTCTACTCCGGACTGGCCACGCAGTTCAGCGTGTTGACGGAACCCGGTGTGCTGCTGGTCCTGGTGGTCGTGGTCCTGGTGGCATTCCTGAGCAAGGGCGTGGCGTGCACCATCGGTGCCCGCACGGCCGGCCTGCCGTGGGGCTCCGCGGCCTCGGTCGGCGCCCTGATGAACGCGCGCGGACTGATGGAACTCGTCCTGCTGAACATCGGCCTGGAGAAGGGACTGGTGACGCCGGCGCTGTACACCGTCCTGGCCCTGATGACCGTCATCACCACGCTGGCGGCCACACCGCTGTACTACTTCATCCAACGTCGGTCGGGATCACCGACGGTCTCCGACGGCGACGTCGTGGCGGAGACGGAAGCCGGTCAGGCGACCGGGGCGCCGCGGGAGCCGTCCGCTCAACCGCGTTGAGCCGGCTCGGGACGCGCACGCTGGGCGAGATCCTGCCCGCGCTCGGAGTGTCGGCGCGCCAACCACAGACGGTGGGCGAACAGCATCCCGTAGCCGGCGAGAACGGCGCCCAGCACGGCCAGCGCACCACCGTCCGCGGAGCGGCGCACCGCGTCCAGGATCACGCCCAGCATCGCCGCCGCGACGATCAGGGACACGTGGTTCGAGGCCCAGAACACCACGGGTGTCATGCGCCGGGGGTCGAGGTCACGCATCGCGCCGTCCCGGAGCTGCCGGACGAGCCAGGCCGACAGCGGCGCGGTGGCGGCCATCGCCGCCCAGACCAGCCACGGCACCCAGCCGAGCAACGCGAAGACGGTGAGCGTCGCGTACCCGACCAGCTGCGCCCCGACGATCACCCGCACCGCCGGCCGGTAACCGATGATGACGGGCAGCGTGCGCTTGCCGACCATCGCGTCCGATCGGCGGTCGCCCAGGTTCATCACCATCATCCGCGCGACCTGCAGCACCGCGGTGGGCGCCAGCACGGCCAACAGCAGCATCGGTACGGTGCCGGTCTGGAGCACCACCGCGACGGCCGGCCACAGGCCGTTGAGTATCGCGGCGACGGTCAGTTCCCCCGCGCCCCGGTAGTTCAGCCGAATCGGTGGCGCCGTGTAGAACCAGGCCAGCATCACGGCCGCGGCGGCGAGCGTGCGTGCCTGCCAGGACGGCATGACAGCCACCATCAACGCCGACACGCCGAACAGGACGACTCCGGCGCGGAGCGACACCACGGGTGCGACCACCCCGTCGACGAGGGCCCGGCTGCCGCCCGTCCACGGCGTGAAGTAGACGTTCGCCCGATCGGCCGCCAGGTCGAAATACTCGTTGCAGTAGTGCGTCATGACGTGGACCGTCCACGCGAACAGTTGCGCGACGGCGTACCACGTGAGATCAAGCGGATAGCCCTGGTGTACCGACACCGCCACGGCGAGACCCACCGGCAGGAGGTTGTACAGCAGGAAGCGGAGCCGGGCCAGTCGGACGAGACCCCGCCACGGAGTTTCGCCCCGCCCGTCCACCGGCCCGGTGGCAGGCCGGCGAGGCCCTGCCACCGACTGAGGTTCCGACAACGCGTCCATCGTGTAGCGCCTCCCCCGTGCTCAGACCGCGACCACAACCTTCGTCGCCGCCAACGACAATCGCCACGATCTGTCGGGTAAGCGTCCATTGCCACTGCGGCACGACATCCGATCGTCCCAACCCCGACGGCGGCCCTGGCCCTCACGATCGTCACCGGCCGCAAACCGTTGGCCCGGGGGCGAAGACCTCAGCAAAATGCCCTACGTGGCCAATGACACGACGCTGCCTCTCGCCGACACGCTGGCGCTCGGGAAGTTGGCCTACCTCCGCCAGCGCTCACTGAGCAACCCGCGCTACCGAAACGCCAACCACGTCCGGCTCCACGTGACACCGGGTTATCTCCGCTGGAACCGGCCCTCTGTCTTTGATCCGCACTTGGAGTCCGTGCAGCGTAGCCTCGCCGCCTTCGAGCGACTCGCCAAGCGCCACGACCCGGAGGCCACCCGGGCCTGGCAAGCAGTCCTCGCTGCCGTGGACCTCCTGTTGGCCGAGGGACAGCATCGGGCTGGGCATCGCATCCGACCGAGACGAATCTGACCGGTCGCTGCCGTTGGCCTGGTGCCACCGGGCCCGTACCGAGAACTCTCGGGGCGTACGCCGCGAAGAGGTATTCCCTTCGCCGGCATCGATCGCGGGCCGCCACGTACCGCTGGTTGTTCTCCAGCGCTGCGGCCACGACTGGGCGGATCCCATCAGCCCGTGGATGTCGTCGGCGTCCGGTCGTAGTCGCTTTGCTCGGTGTCCGGACGGGCGCCGAAGCCACGCCTGTCGAGCCCGAACTGGCAGATTGTCAGTGCCCTGGGCCACCGATCCGGGTTGCGCCGGGACGCGGCGTTGCGGCAGCAGGGGTGGCCGGCGGACTGTGCTGGGACGGACGCAGGACCCACATGGCGATACCGCTTACCGTGGTGCTGATCAGCGCGACCGTGGCCACCAGCACGTCGGCCAGGAGCACCGTCCGCCAACTCAGCGCCTGCGCCAGCATGCCACCAGCGACGGGTCCGAGCAGGAGAGCGGCGCCGAGCGCGAGGCCGAGCACCAGCCGGGCCCGGGAGCGCCAGCGGCCCAGTTGACTGGCCAGGGCGAGGGCGGCGCCGGCCGCGGTTCCGACGCCCAGCCCGACGATCACCCGCCCGACCGCGAACAGTGCCGTCCCCGGCGCGAACGCGCTCACGACGCTGCCGATGACCAGGAGTGCCAGCGCAGGCAACGCGATTGCGGTGGGCCACCGCCGGCCGAGCAGGTAGCCGGGCGCGACCAGGGCCACCGTTGCCACCACGTACTGTGCGACCACGATCGCTGTCATGCCCGAGGTGGACAGTCCGAGGTCGCGCGTGATCGCGCTGACCAGCGGTCCGACAGGCGCGGTGAGGAGTCCGGCGGCGAGGAACGCACCGAGCGCGGGGCCGGCAAGCGCCCAGAGCGGGCGAACCGTCGAGGGTCGAGCCTGGGCGGGGTATCCGGGCGGGATCACGCGGTGAGTGTATGGACCTGACCCTCGGTCGCCAATACCTCGCCCAGAGCCGGCGGGGTCCGCGACGCCGTCGCACGTGTTAGCTGGCTAGCTTTTCGCAGAGTGTCCAGATGGCGTCGCGGTTGCGTTGGTCGAGGACCGCGGTGGGCCACGGGGTGCGCTGGCATCTGCTGTTGACGTAGGTGCTGTGGAGGTCGGCGGCGTGCGGGCTCGATGCCAGGTAGATGCTGGACCGGGATGCCCTGACCAGGGCGCGTTGTCCGTAGAGGACCGGCATCAGCAGCCGTAGCAGCGGCACGATCGGGCGTGCCGCGGGTGGGTACGTGTCGATCGTGAGGCCCTGGTTCATCGACGTGTACGCGTGTCCGGGATACGCCACGTTGAGGTTTACTCCGCTGCCGCGCAGGCGCTCGGCGAACGTGTAGCTCATCGCCATCAGCGCCAGCTTCGTCTGGTTGTAGAACGACAGCCCGACGTACGATCGCTCGCCTTGCAGGTTGTCCAGGTCGATCCGGCCGCGGGGGACGCCGCCGGTGATGTTGATAACCCGGGCCGGCGTCCCGCGGGACAATGCCGGCAGCAACCGGTGGATCAAGATGTACGGCGCGAGCACGTTCGCGGCGAAGGCGGTCTCGACGCCGTCCTCGGTCAGTTCCCGCCGCGCCATGGTCACGCCCGCGTTGTTGATCAGTACGTCCAGGGTCCCGTGGCGGTCTTCCACCTGGTCGGCCAAGTGGCGCAGGTCCCGTTGGCGCGTCACGTCCGCCATCAGCGAGTCCACCTGGTCGTTGCCGGTGTCGCGGCGCAGTTCCTCGACGGCGCCGCGCGCCCGATCGGGGTCGCGTCCGACCACCAGGACTCGGGCGCCGAGGCGGGCCAGCCCTCGGGCGGTCTGCTTGCCGATTCCGCCGGTGCTGCCGGTCACCAGGACCGTCTTGCCACGCAATGGTTCCGTCATGGCAGCCACTATACGACACCAGGTGACATGTTCGTCATTTGATGATGTGAAGTAGACTTCGGTGCGTGACTGGGTTGCGGGAGCGTACGCGGCGGGCGGTGCGGGCCGAGCTCGCCGACGTAGCGCTGCGGCTGTTCGCCGAGCGGGGCTTCGACCAGACCACCGTCGACGAGATCGCCCAAGCCGCTGGGCTGACCAAGCGGAGCTTCTTCCGCTACTTCCCCGCCAAGGAGGACGCGGTCTTCGGCGGTGTCGACGTCACCGGCGAGCAGGTCGTCGACGACATCCGCGCCCGTCCGGGCGACGAGGACCCGTGGCACTCGCTGCACCAGGTGTTGCGCCGGTGGCAGCAGCAGATCCACGCGTCCGAGCAGGCGCTGGCGAGCCTCCGCCTGATCGAGTCGACACCGTCACTGCGCGCACGCCTGCACGAGAAACGCGCGCACTGGCGGCAGCAGGTCAGCGACGCGCTGCGCGACCGGCCCGACGCGGGACTCGACGCGTTCACCACGGACCTGCTGACCAACGCCGCCACCGCCGCCCTGGACACCGTCTCGCAGGAATGGCTGCGCTCCGGCGGCACCGCCGACCGAGCAGCGTTGCTGGACCGCGCCTTCGCCCTCATCCGACCGACGCTGCCGGCCCGTTGACGCGTGGGTCATCGGGAGAGGTTCATGATCCGTCGAGAGCCTCCCGGCTCACCGGGCAACAGGATCGGCACGTACACCAGCGCGACCGCGAGCACGGCGACTCTGGTGGCGGTGTGTGAACCGCAGAGATCGCCGACACATGCCGCCGCGGCGCCGAGGGTAAGCGCCGCTGAAAATCACGCCCAGGGTGCCGTTGACGCGTCCCAGCAGCCGGCGGCGACATGACGTGCCGGCGGAACGACATCGGAACCAGCCAAGATCCGCTCACCGGCAGTTCCGAATGTGCCCCAGTCGCTGGGTTGCCAACGCCCGATCAGCGGCAGATCCGGTCATTCGGTCGAGGCCTGCCGTTGTACTGTGCTGCATTCCGGCCACACTGAAGACCATGGGAGACACGGGGCATGCGCGAGGCCGCTGAGGATGTGGAGCTACGTCAGCCCCGGTGGGGCTGAATGATGAACGACTGGTGTAACAACTCCACTGATCAGCTGGCGGTCTGCTCGCGCAGCACCCTGGTGGAGTTGGCAGCGGTGCTACCGGCAACGGGCAGGTTCGTCGTTGCCCGGCTTGACGGAACGAGGATGACGGATGCCGACCACGCCTTCTACGAGTTCTCCGACGCGCTGCTCTTTCCTGGCTACTTCGGCTGGAACTGGGACGCGTTGTCCGACTGTCTTCGGGATCTGAACTGGTTGCCCGCGGACGGGTATCTAATCGTTGTCGAAAACGCGCCCTGGTTGCTGTCGAGCAGTGCAGAGGACCAGCGCACGATGTTCCGGATCCTGTCCCGGGCCGTTCATCACTGGGCTAACCCGCTCGGCAGGCCGGACGGCAAGGGCGTCCCGTTCAAGGTACTGCTGCTGTGCGACCGCGACGAGGAGGCGGCGCTGTTGCGGCAGGAGATAGCCCGCGCAATCCATAACACACGGTGAAATCGTCAACGCCCGCGACCGCCACCTGCCACCCGCACATCGGCAGTTCAGCATGCCGGCGGGTCAGGCGGGCTGTCACCGAGCCGACGACTCACCGACGGCCCTTTGCGCACGATCGGCGGCAAATCCGGATGCCGGCTCGGTTCATTGACTGACCACCAATGGGAGGATCGGCGGTGTGATTGACCTGCCTGAGGGATCTTGGTGGGACTGGGACGTGCTGCACTTCGACGGCTCCCAGCTTCGGTTGGCCGCAGGACACGACCTGACCTACCACCACGGTCTCGAGGTGGTGTTCACCGACGTCGCATACATGGCCTGCCCGACCCGGTTCTGGGATCCTCGGTTCCGAGAACCCACCCTCGAGGAGCGCGCACTGGTGCGTCGGCACGTCGGTGAGGAACCACCAGTGGTCGCTGCTTTCGACGTCGATGCACCGGCCGGGGGCGATCTTCTTTCCTGTCTCGTCGCAGCAGGGTCGGTTGAGGTGACGCACGGCCTGGTCTACCGCTACTGGCGTGGCAACCTCGCTGCTGGAGAACGACTTGCTCCGCACGTACGGCCGCCGGAGCCATCCTGAAGTCCGCACATCGCCGGAGCCGCTGCCGCCACTGACAGCGACGCCCAACGCGGCGTGGAGCACACGCTCGGCGGCGGGTGCGCGTACCCCGATCCTGGTTTCGAGATCGGTGACGGCTCCAGCGCACACCGGACGGGATGTTGACCGAACGGGCGCGGACCGGCAAGGGCCCGCATGAAAGCGGCTACGGCTACGGCGTCTTCGTTGTTGGGCGCAACGGCCGGCGGTGGTGGCACCACAGCGGCCACAACGCCGGGCTACAAGGCGTTCACCGACATCCCGGAACTGGGTCGCCGCATCGTGGTCCTCAGCAAGTGCTCCGCCACCGGATCCGTCGCTGGAGCAGCCATGCCGACCGATCCGAGTGATGAGTTGTCGCGCCCGCACCCGTCACACCTACGACGGGACACGACGAGGCGGAAGGATGACGCGATGAGTGCGGACACGCGGCTGGAGGAGCTGGGCGGAAGCGGGCTGGGCAAGGTCGACGAGCCGGCGTTCTCGGGGCTGGCGGAGCGGCACCGGCGGGAGCTGCACGTGCACTGCTACCGGATGCTCGGGTCGTTCGAGGACGCCGAGGACACCGTGCAGGAGACGTTCCTCCGTGCCTGGCGGCGGCGGGAGACCTTCGAGGGGCGGTCGACGTTCCGGGCCTGGCTGTACCGGATCGCCACCAACGCCTGCCTGGACCTGCTCGCCAAGTGCCGCCCGGAGCCTGCGACCGGCGGCGAGGTGCTGTGGTTGCAGCCCTACCCGGACCGGCTGCTCGACGAGCTGCCCGCGGGCGACGCGGACGAGCCGGAGACCGTTGCCGTCGCGCGGGAGACGATCGAGCTGGCGTACCTGGTCGCGGTCCAGCACCTCGCGCCGCGCCCGCGGGCCGTGCTGATCCTGCGGGACATGCTCGGCTGGCCGGCGAAGGACGTCGCGGAGCTCCTCGGGGACTCCGTCAACTCTGTGAACAGCGCATTGCAGCGGGCCCGCGCCGGCATGCGGGAGCACCTGCCCGCCGAGCGGCAGGACTGGACCGGCGCCGAAGAGGACGCCGGGACGCGGGAGCTGGTGCGCCGCTTCACCGACGCCAGCGTGGCCACGGACATCGACCGGCTCGCCGCGCTGCTGCGCGACGATGTCCGGTGCTCGATGCCGCCCACGCCGGGCCTGTACGTCGGCCGCGACGCGGTGGTGAACAACTGGGTCGACGACGGCTTCGAGGGCATGACGGGTCTGCGCGCCGTCCCCACCTCCGTGAACCGGCAGCCCGCTGTCGCCTTCTACCACTGGCGGAAGCGGGAGGGCGCGTACCTGCCGCTGACGATCGACGTCCTGCGCGTCACCGGCGGGGCGATCACCGAGATCATCATCTTCCACGACGACCAGTTCCCGCGGCTCGGGCTGCCGGAGCGCCTGCCGGCGGATGGCACGGAGTAGCCCCCCGGTGCGGATGCTCGCGCTGCGCGGTGGCGCGCGTGTCGCGGTGGTCGCGGCGGAGTGGTGCGACGCGTTCGGCGTCGTCATCCGCGGGCGGGTGCAGCTGGAGCTGCGCGACGGCGAGCCCGGGCCGGTCCTCGGACCCGACGCCGGGTTCTGGCTCCGTGGCACCGGCGTCCGCGCCCTGCGGACCCCCGGCCGTCGCACAGCGTGGATGCGCATCGTCACGCCCAGGGCCAGGACCGTCACATGCCAGTCAACACACCCTGTACGCCAGTTACCGGATGATGGAGGAACGACATGAACAGCATGGATGGCACCGGGGCCGTCGCAGGCCCCGCATCGGGCCAGACCAGCCACCGACTCCGCGGGCTCGCCGTCACCGGCTTCATGGCCACGCTCGCAGCGACGGTGGCCACCACCCTCGCCGCTGCGCTCGCCCAGGCCGTTGGCGTCGACTTCGAGGTACCCGATGGTGGCGAGACGATCCCGTTGCCCGGGTTCGCCGTGGTGACCGGCTTCTTCTCGATCGCGGGCATCGTCATTGCCGTCGCTCTTCTTCGTTGGAGCGCTCGCCCCGCCAAGCGATTCGTGTGGACGGCGGTGTCGCTGACCGCGATCTCGTTGGTCCCGCCCCTCCTCGCCGGGGCAGACACCGCCACCACCACCGCACTCCTCGGGCTACACCTCGTCCCTGCGGCGGTGATGATCCCCACCCTGGCGCGGAGCCTCCGCACCCGGACCGATTGACGATCCGGCAACGGGACAACGCGCGGCGCAAGGGCGTACGCGCAGCACCCACCCTCACCACCCCCGTCGACCTGACCGGCATGCCGGCCTCGCCGGCAGCCTCGGAGCAGCCCTCCTCGGCGCCGCCACCGTCCTCACCACCAGCCACTGCCGCTGATCCGCACCATCACCGCACCCGGCCCAGGTGTCATCTCGTATCAAGCCGCCACGCCGTCGACAACGCTCGTGGTCACAACATCTGGTCGGTCGCCGGAAGCAGGATTCTCAAACCTGCATCCGGGCGGCCAGGCCCGACTCGCGCAGGCGACGGCGCTGTCCGTCGGCCACGATGACCTCCACGACGATCAGAATGAAGGAGACAGCGGCCAGCAGGCCCAGCGCACCGGTGGCCGATATCCGCCGTGCGACAGGGACGAGCGCGGCCAGCGCCAGAACGGCGGCCACCCGGGTCCAGATGATTGTCCTGATCGTGTGGGCCATCCGCAGCTGGTAGGCGACGTTGGCCAGGAGAAAGAGCGCTATCCCCCCGTAGAGGCCGAAGAGACCGATGGTGGAGAGCCGTTCATCGGGGTGATGTCCTTCGATGTGGCCGACGTTCTTGACGAGCTCGCGTATCCCGAGGGCCGGCAGGAGGATGCCGGCGACCATGGGGAGGTGCAGGTAGCTGTAGGCGTCCCGGGCGAGGGCGAATCTGGTCTTCGGGTCGGCCCGATCGAGGACCTGCTCACCGATGAGCGCCACCACGTCGAAGTAGGTCCAGAGCACCGCCCCGGTGACGGTCATGGCCAGCATCACGGCGAACAGGAGCTGCCAACTGAGCGACACGTTGGAGCTGGTTGTTCCGATCGAGATGATGTTCTCACCCACGGCCACGATCAGGATCAACCCGTACCGCTCGCACCAGTGCCGGGCGGAGAAGATGCCGATCTCCCAGACGGGCAACGTGAAGCTACCCACGTAGTCCACGAGCACGGCCAGTAGCCAGAGGAGGGTCACGGCGATGGCGACCTGTCGCTGGTCGGTGAGGAGTCGGTGCGGCACGAGCGCGGCGCAGACGAGCAGGGCGGTGCTGGCGACCATCGGCACTGCGGGCACCAGGATGTGCCGGGCCACGTGCTGGGCCGAGACGGCGTACGCGTACAGCGCCAGGTGCAGCGACCGCACGAGGAAATAGCAGATGGGGAAGACGAGCGGGCCGTACAACCCGCCGGGCCGGTCGGTGAAGGCGACGAGGGTCGACAGCGCCATCACGAAAGTGATCCCGGTGACCACGAACAACCCGAACCGCATCACCCCGAAGCTGGCCTGCAGGTTGTTGGTCAGCCACGCGAAGGCGCCCCAGGACCACCACAGCAGGGCCAGCACGAGCATTCCGCGAAGCACGCCCTGAGGGGTGTAGTCGCTCCGGATCAGCGCGACGAGCTGGACGAAGGCGAACACGAAGACCAGGTCGAAAAAGAGCTCCTCGGTGGCCGTGCGGGTGCCTTCGCGTACCCGCCGCTTGCCGAGCAGGCTGACGACGGCGTCGCGCAGGTGTGCGCGTACGGGCTTGCGCCCTGTGGTCTTCCCCCTGTCACCTCCGGCCGTCGGTCCCTGCTTCGTCACGGCGCCAGTCTGACAGTACGGCTGGCTCGGAATAGCCTGTTTCGTGCTGGTCGGCCGGGATTCTATGCGCCCCGGCCAGGTGGCGCCGACGGAACGGGCTGGAGCTGTGGTGACGCCGACCGGCCCAGGCGCGGGGATAGGGATCAACGGCGACACGCTGATCGTGAGTGACTGGAAGGTACGAACCATGACCGAACAGTCCGCACTCGCCAGCCTGGGCCAGTTCGGGTGGGGTGTCCCTCGCTGCCCGACACTGCCCGTTGTATCGGGCACGCTACGGGCACGGGCATCTGACGTCGAGGGGGTAAGGCCGAGGAATGGCAACCTACTGGACGAACGGCTTGGTCACCCTCGCCCTGATCTGCTCGGCTTGCCTGGCTCGGTGGCTGGCGGGATGGCAGCTCCCCCAACCACCCACCCACCGGAGCCCCTCGCCAACTCCACTCTGGAGTCGCCTGGCCCCACCGGAGGCGGCTTTTGCTGCAATACTGCTGTGATGTTGGTGTGGATCGGGCGGGCCGCGTCTCTGCTCGTGGCGCTCGCGATGGCAGTTGTCGGTGTGCTGTTTGTCTACGGCGCCTGGAGCGCTTGGGATGGCTCGCCGCCGGATGGGCCGCCTCTCGGCGATTCTTCTCGGATTTATGAGATCATCATCGCCTTGTTCGGTCTGAGTCTCTTGGCCGGCGGCACCTGGCTCGCTGTCCGAGCCGCCCGCGGAGTGCGTCAGCGCACAGCGTGACCTGACCCCCCGCTTCTGCTGTCATCCTCACTCTCTGCCGTCGGCCCGCCCTCCTGGGGAGCGGGCTGCCGCCCGGTCCGCCACGTCAACCGAACCTTGAGCAGTACGGACGCTGGCGGGCACGACGCGGCGTTCTGGGCCTGGGCCGTCATCGAGACGCTGCGCCACACTGGCGTCCGGCGGGAAGAACTACTGGAGATCGATCACCTGGCGCTCATCTCCTATCAGCTGCCCGACACCGCTGAGGTCGTCGCGCTGTTGTAGATCGTTCCCTCCAAGTCTGACCGTGAGCGACTGCTGCTGGTCACACCGGAACTGGCCAGCGGCCTCGCCACAATCATCGCCCGCCTCCGCGACCACACCGGCCGCATCCCCCTGGTCGCCCGCTACGACGCCCGCGAGCGCACCACCGGCCCGATGCTGCCTCATCTATTCCAACACGTCATCGACGCGAGGTCATCAGCGGTCGCCGCGCTCAAACCCTGCTCACCGACCGCCGCGCTCACCGGTCTGCACGACGCCGTCGGCCGGCCGGCCGCGCTATACCCCGCATGACTTCCGCCGGTCTTCCTTGCCGAAGCCGTCGCCGGTGGCCTGTCCGTCCACATCGCGGCCCGGGCTCCTTGGCCACGAGATCAGCGACAACTCCGCCGTCCGCTGGCAACGGATCTCCGCCGGCGACTGGGCCGGCAACGCCGCCGACGCCAACGACGCTCACGTCCGCAACGAACTGATCCCACCGACCAAGGCTGACGGCGATGCCGGCACCCCGGTGGGGATCCCGGCTGTCCGGCGGATCACCGTCGGTGGCACGACACAGGCTTGTCGCGTTGCCTTTATCCAACGACCGCCAAGTAATCCGAGTAGAACAGGCCCAGGCCGACCGCCACGCAGACACCGGCCACGATCCAGAACCGGACCACAATATTGACCTCGCTCCACCCGGCCAACTCGAAATGGTGGTGCAACGGCACCATCCGGAAGACACGTCGACCGGTGGTCCGGAACGAGACGATCTGAATCACCCAGGTCGTCGTGATGATGACGAAGAGCCCGCCGATCATGATCGAAAGCAGCGTGGTGCGGGTTGCCACCGCGAGCCCGCCGATCAGGCCGCCGAGCCCGAGCGCGCCCACGTCACCCATGAAGATCCGCGCCGGGGACGTGTTCCACCACAGGAAGCCCACGCAGGCAGCGGCCGCCGCCGCCGCGATGATGGCGATCTCCAGGGGATCCCGGACCTGGTAGCAGTAGTCGTTCACGCGGGCGTACGCGTCGTCGGCGCACCAGTGCCGGTACTGCCAGAAGCCGATCAGCGCGTATGCGCCGAGCACCAGGATCGACGCGCCGGTGGCCAGGCCGTCGAGGCCGTCGGTGAGGTTCACGCCGTTCGACATCGCCATGATCACGAAGACGATGACCATGACCGCGCCGACCTTGCCGACGTCCAGCCAGCTGATGTCGCGGATGAGCGAGATGTGCTCGCTGGCCACGGTCTGGCCGTTGGTGCTCGGCACGTAGAGCGCGGCGATGCCGAACCCGCCGCCGACGATCGCCTGGCCGAGCAGCTTGCCTTTGGCGGACAGTCCGTCGGAGCTGCGCCGGCGCACCTTGAGGAAGTCGTCGAAGAAGCCGACCGCGCCGCAGAAGACGAACAGCCCGAGCAGCACCAGGGCCGTCATGGTCGGCCCCTCCTGCGCGAGCTGCCGCTCGGGCAGGGTGGTCAGGGCGATATGCCCGGCGACGTAGGCGAAGACAGTCGCCACGATGAAGACGACGCCGCCCATCGTGGGCGTGCCCTTCTTGCCCTGGTTGCTGGCGAGCCCGATGGACCGGATCGGCTGGCCGGCCTTGAGCGCGGTGAAGACGCGAATCGCCACCGGCGTGCCGAACAGGGAGATGACGAACGCGACCGCGGCCGCAACGATGACCGCCCTCACGGGCGAACCTCCACGAGATCCGGATGTCTCACGGCGTCCCCACCGGGCAATGCGTGTCGGAGGTCGGCATGATGCGAGCCGCCGGCCGCTTCCTGCGCAGCCCGCTCGATCTTCGCCCAGTACGCCTCCCGGGCCGCCGTGTCGATCTGCTCCTCGTACTCAGCCGTCACCCCGGTCCGGCCATCGAGTTGCTCACGCAGGATGTCGGCGTGTCCGGCATGCCGGATGGTGTCCTGAAGGACGTGGACCATGATGTTGAACAGCTTGACGTTGGGGCGCGGCCACCACGGCACGTGGCCAGGCGCGTCGATGGAAAGCTCTTTGATCGTCGCGTCTGCATGTTCCCAGGCACGCTGGTAGAAGTCGATGATCTGCTCGCGGGTCTCGCCCGGGGTCACCCACAGGTCGCTGCCGTCCGCGTCCTGCCACCGCGGCAGCGGTTCCGGGAACGGGCGGTCGAAGATCTCGCCAAGATACCTGGCCTCCCAGGTCGCCAAGTGCTTCACCAGGCCAAGAAGGTTTGTCCCCGTCGCTGTCAGAGGACGCCGGACGTCGTACTCGGAAAGGCCGTCGAGCTTCCAGACCAGCGCCTGACGTGCAGACCTGAGCTGGCCATGCAGGTAGCCCTTCGCGAAGTCATCGATCACGGGACACGAGCATGCCATCCGACAGCGAGCGGAGCAGCCCCGGACCTCAACGCACCGTGGTTCGCAACTCGCCGGCACCAGTCAGACGACGATCTTGCAGTGCCGGGCCCGATGTTCAATCTGCGGCAAGCTGCGGAGATTGCGCGTCCATCCGCAGCTGTGTTACCGCCAACGAAGATCATCCGTTACCGGATGTTACCGCCGTTACCTGGGAAGGCTTTCATCTCCCCAGGGCAACCGGTCGGGACGGCCGGATTCGAACCGACGACCCCTTGACCCCCAGTTTGACAACGATTCTGTCACGGCCTGTCAGAACTGATTGATAAGTCCGCAGATACGGACAGAAGGGCGCCACTTGGTGACGCCTTCTACTGCCTCATGCCAACCAGTCTTTGACTGTGGACCTCGATCCGTTACCGGGCAGGTTACGGCGGCCGGTCAAGAGCGCGCCCTGACGCTGGGTCCAGATCGCTCTGTTGTCGACCGCGCTTCCTGCAGACACCCTAGGACGGATTCGTCGACGGGATGACAAGCTGGCCCCTTTGGACTTCTTCCGCACGCGGGTTGTCACCACTGACTTGGACCCGTCCGATCGCTGCGGGTCGGGTCGGAGTGGCCGAGATTGGCGGCGCGGCGTAGCGGGCGATGGCGGGCCGCTCGCGCTGCGAGAAACAAATCATGGCCATGGGCAGTTCGCGATCGGGTCCGCTGGACGGGCCCACACCCGATCCAGGATCGTGTGCCGGTCGGCCCACAGCGGGTGGCACAGGAGCGGTCGCCCAGGTACGCCTGCACGGCGCTGTGCTGGAACTGCAGTCCACCTTTCGCGAGACGCTGCACCAAGTCGAGCGGGACGCCGATGTTCTGGGCAAGTTCGAGGTCGAACTCGAGGCACGGGGTTGAACCGGCGATCCCACGATGTCGGCCAGCAGCTTGACCAGATCCGCCACCCGAGCCAGGCGGATTCGGGAGCCCGCTCACCGCCTAGGACGGAGTCCAGCGCGGCGCGCCCTCGCTGAGCGGTTCCGACCGGAGCACGCTTGCGCCCGACCACGCATCGGACCGGCCGTCCAGCTCGCCACCGGCAGGCCGAGTGCCACCGTTGGCGACAGACGCACCCTCGCGAACACTCGTCGACCCGTCCGGGTTTGTAGCACCCGACCAAAGTTGCTGGGTCTTTACACGATAGTCCGCCACCTGTCATCCTGGCGACACCGGATACTGAAGACATCTTCGATATGTTGTAAATCGATGCTTGGCGCGGTCCTGCCGGCGCCGAGGGGTGGCCTTCCACAAGGGCCAGAGCGGGATTGGTAGCCGGCACGGAAGGAGATAGGGCTTGAGAGGCGACGACCCGAACTCGGAAAGACCCTCCAGGGAGAACCTGCTGGCCGCAAGGTGGGCACGGAGGCGGTTCCTGACCGTAACGGGCGCGGCGGCGGGCCTGGCCCTGACCGCCGGGCTCCCCCTGGCCGCGCAGGCCACCGCCCGACGCACCTACGACTACCCGTTCACCCTCGGGGTGGCCTCCGGCGACCCGCTGCCCGACGGGGTGGTGATCTGGACTCGGCTCGCCCCGCAACCGCTGGAGCCGTTCGGTGGCATGGAGTACGGCACCAAGGTGCCGGTGCGGTGGGAGGTGGCCGAGGACGAGGGGTTCCGCCGCGTCGTACGCAAGGGAATCACCTTCGCGGATTCCGAGTTCGCACATTCGGTCCACATCGACGTACGCGGTCTGCGGCCGTCGGCCGAGTACTACTACCGCTTCATGGCCGGCTCGGACGTCTCCCCCGTGGGACGAACCAAAACCGCGCCGGCGGTCGGGGCAGCCGTGCCGGCCCTGAACTTCGCCTTCGCATCCTGCCAGCACCGGGTTGTCGGCTACTACACGGCATACCAGCACATGGCGCAAGAGGATCTCGACGTCGTCATCCACCTCGGCGACTACATCTACGAGGGTGGCGACCAGGGCACCCTTGGCAGGGGGCACTTCCCGGCCCGGACTCTCTCGAACCTGGCTGACTATCGGATCCGGTTCGCTCAGTACAAGACGGACCCGAATCTGCAGGCCGCGCATGCGGCGTTCCCGTGGATCGTGACCCTCGACGACCATGAGGTGCTCAGCAACTGGGTCTCCAAGTACTCGTTCTACTATCCCCAAGAGAGCTTCGAGCAGTTCCTCATCCGCCGGGCGAACGCCTTTCGCGCCTACTGGGAGCACATGCCGCTGCGGCTCGGCCAGCTTCCGACGGGGCCGGACATGCCGCTCTACCGCCGGTTCACCTACGGCAACCTGGCTGAGTTCAGCGTGCTCGACACCCGCCAGTACCGCGACGACCAGCTCTACAACGACGGCACCGCCCCGCCGGACGAGTTCACCCGCGATCCAAGCCGGCAGATGATCGGCGCTCAACAGGAACGGTGGCTCTTCGACGGGCTCGCCGCCTCTGGCGTCACCTGGAACGTCCTCGCCCAACAGGTCTTCTTCTCCCAACTGGACCTCGATCCCGTCGATGGCAGGGAGCGATACGTCATGGACTCGTGGGACGGGTACGAGGCACAACGAAACCGGATCGTCGACTTCATGCACGACCGCAACATCGCCAACCCGGTGGTACTCACCGGCGACGTGCATGCGAACAACGCCTGCGAGATCAAGAAGAACTTCGACGACACCAACTCCGCTACGGTCGGCGTCGAGCTCGTGGGCACGTCCATCAGCAGCTCCGGCGACGGCGCCGATACCGATCCGGGCAGGGATGCCCTGGCCAGTCAGCTCCCGCACATCAAGTACTACAACGTCCAGCGTGGGTACGTCCGTTGCCAGGTCACTCCCGACCTGTGGCGCACCGACTTCAAGGTGCTGCCCTACGTCAGCCGTCCCGGAGCACCCATCCGGACCGATGCCACCCTCGTGGTCGAGAACGGGCGGCCAGGCCTACAGGAGGGATGACAGCGCGTCTGCGCCGGGGTGACCCCTCGGCAGAGAAATGAACGGGAGGTAAGCGTGCTCAGTTTTGTCGATACCACCAGCAAGAAGCGGTTCGGGGTGGCGCTGCTTGTCGTGGCGCCGCTGGTCGCGGTTATGTCCGGCAGCCAGGGCACCAACGCGCGGGCCGGCGGTCAGAAGGAACCCGCAGTCTCGATCTCGGCGTCACCGCAGCGCCTGGACCTGCTGCCGCACCCGTGCCTGCCGACCCTGCTGATGGTCGGATTCCACAACCAGTCCGGCGAGCCGACCTATGCCACCGCCTTCGTCCGCGCCACGACGCCGCTGCGGGTTTCGGACACGGTCATTCCCACGTACGTTCCACCGGACTACGACGCCACCGCGCCGGTCGAGGTCACCGTGCCTCGGGACATTCCGCCCGGTGAGTACCCGATCCTCCTGGAGGCGGGACGCCAGCGGGTCACCGTGCCGGTCGTCGTGTCGGAGCCGCCCAACGACCCCGGTCGCAACTTCGCCCTCGGCCAGGAGACCACGGCAACCTCGACCGGCGGGACGTTGTCTCCCTGCGGCGCCGTCGACGGGAACCACACCTACACCCTGCTGGGTTACAACAGGCCGGCGACGGCTTGGGCCGACGCTACCCCCGGCGAGTTCCCCGATCAGGTGCAAGTGACGATCAGGAAGCCGGAGACGATCGGCCGCGTCGACCTTTTCACCCATGCCGACAGGCGGTTCTCGCTCAAGGACTGGGATGTCCAAGCACTGACCGACGCGGGATGGCAAACGGTCGCGCAGGTGCGGGGGCACACCGCCGGCCGCTACAGCTCCAGCTTCCCGCCTGTCACGGCGAGCGCCGTACGCATCAACATGCTAGCCACCAACGGATACGCCTACTCCACCCTTGTGGAGCTGGAGGTGTACGCACAGTAGGCACCGGGCGTTTGGCTGCGACCGCGCCCGTTGGATCATCAGCAGCTTCTACTGGTGATCCAGGGCGCGCGGTCCGCTCGTCTGACGCGCGCCCTCGCCGTCAACGAACATCGGGCAGCCGGCCCCTCGGTGACCAATGGAGGACAGGTGTCTGTCATCTGCGTCGACGCCGGTACGACCATGATCAAGGCAGCGGGTTACGACGACGGCGGCCGGGAGGTCGTCGTCGTACGGGAACCCGCCCATGTGCGGCGCCCGCGGTCGGGCTGGGTCGAGCAGGACATGACACAGGTCAGGGAGGCGGCGTTCCGGGCGGTACGCTCCGTTGCCCACCGGCTGCCCGGACAGATCGAGTTCCTCGGGGTGACCGCTCAGGGCGACGGCTGCTGGCTGATCGACGGCACCGGTGCTCCCACCGGGCCCGCCGTGCTATGGAACGACAGCAGGGCCGCGGGGATCGTCGAGCGCTGGGCGGACGCCGGGCTGCTCGCCGAGGCGTTCCGCCTCAACGGCTCAGTGACCTTCGCCGGACTGCCCAACGCGATTCTCAGCTGGATGCACGCACACGACCCCGGCCGGCTGGCAGCCTCGACTGCCGTGCTCACCTGTGGGGGCTGGCTGTTCGCCCAGCTGTCCGGTGTGGTGGTCATGGAGGAATCGGACGCCTCGGCCCCGTTCGGGAATCCTCGTAGCGGTCGCTACGACCGGCGGCTGCTCGACCTGTTCGACATGGCGTGGGCTGAACGCCTCCTGCCATCGGTCGCCGGCGATGGTCGGCGGGTCGCACCGCTGCGCGACGCGGTCGCAGCTGAGGTCGGCCTCGCCCCTGGGACACCGGTGGTAGCCGCACCGTACGACATCGCTTCGACGGCGATCGGCGCCGGCGTGGTACGGCCGGGACAAGCGTGCAGCATCCTCGGGACGACGCTGTGCACCCAAGTGGTGACCGACCAGCTGGCGCTCGGCGATGAGCCGCTCGGGCTGACGGTCGCGCTTGGCCTGCCAGGGCGGCACCTGAGGGCGACGCCGACGCTGGCCGGCACGGAGGTGCTCACGTGGGCGTGCGAACTGCTCGGCGTCGACGAGCCCAGCCAACTGTTCGAGCTCGCTGGCCAAACGGACCCCGGTGCCTCCGGTCTCGTGTGCCTGCCGTACCTGTCCCCGGCAGGGGAACGTGCGCCGTTCTTCGAACCACGGGCCAGCGGCGCGTTCCTCGGGCTCTCGATGGAACACGATCGAAAGGACATCGCTCGTGCCGTGGTGGAAGGGCTCACTCTCGTCATCCGCGATTGCCTCGCCGCCTCGACGGTGACCGCGACCGAGTTACGGCTCTGCGGTGGTGGCGCGGCCAACGGGACATGGGCACAACTGATAGCCGACGTGGTGGGCCTGCCGGTACGGCGTTGCGTCGATACTGAGACCGGCGCCCGTGGCGCGTTCATCATGGGAAAGGTCGCCACTGGCGCCGTAGCCAGTGCGGAGGAGGCGGTGGCGCGGCATGTCGTCGTCCGCGACACGTTAGAACCGGACCCGACCCTGGCACCTCGATACACCGAGCTGTTCGACTGCTTCCTGCACCTGAGGCAGCACGCGGCGGAGGGCTGGCCCCGACTGGCCTCACTGCGGGGGGAGGCGAACCGTGATGCCATGTGAGTTCGGCGACGTGTTTGTCGGCGTCGATCTAGGCACGCAAAGCGTCCGCGCGCTCGCTGTCACCGGGCGGGGCGAGGTCGTGGGCAGGGGCAGCGCGACGCTGGTCAGCCGGCGCGAGCAGAACCGCCACGAGCAGGATCCGACGCAGTGGTGGCCCGCGGTCGCTACCGCCACACGTCAGGCGTTGAGCAACGTCCCACCGGGCACCGTGAGGGGAGTCGCCGTCGCCGCGACCTCCGGGACACTGCTCCTGCTCGGAGCGACGGGCGAACCCGTCACGACGGGCATCATGTACGACGACACACGGGCAACCGAGGAAGCCGCCCTCGCCAACGAGGCCGGCGCCGCTACCTGGGCGGCTCTGGGATACCAACGGATGCAGCCGGCGTGGGCCCTGCCGAAATTGGTCTGGCTGCTGCGTCATCACCCGCGTGCTCAGGACGCGACACGGCTTGCGCACCAGAGCGACGTCGTCAACCGACGGCTGGTCGGACACGAGGTGGCGACCGATCTGAGCAACGCGCTGAAGACCGGGGCGGATCTTGTCACGGGCGCCTGGCCACTGGCCGTGTACGAGGCACTCGGCGTGCCGAACAACCTGCTACCCCCATTGGTCACACCAGGTACCCGGATCGGCGCCGTTTGCGCCACCGCCGCCGATGAGACGGGCATCCCGTTCGGCACACCGGTGTTCGCCGGCATGACCGACGGTTGCGCGGCCCAACTCGCTTCCGGAGCCCTGCACATCGGCAGCTGGAACTCCGTGCTCGGCACCACGCTGGTTCTCAAAGGCGTCACCCAGGAGCCGATCCACGACCCTGCCGGCGCTGTCTACTCCCACCGCGGCCCGAACGGGACGTGGCTACCCGGCGGCGCCTCCAGCTCCGGTGCGGGGGTGATCGCACGTGAGTTTCCGGGGGACGACCTCGACGCACTGACCCGCGCGGCCCGCTCGTACGAACCTGCGGTGCCGGTGTGCTATCCGCTGGTCTCCGCGGGAGAACGCTTCCCGTTTGTGGCCCCGGGTGCTCGAGGCTTCCTCGCCGGCGAACCAAGGGGCGAAGCCGAACGATTCGCCGCCATGCTCCAGGGTGTCGGATACATGGAACGGCTCTGCTTCGACTACCTCGACCTCCTCGGCGCACCACTCGACGGTGACCTCGTGCTGACCGGCGGTGCCACCCGTAACCGCTACTGGAACCAGCTGCGGGCGGACATCCTCGAGCGGCCGGTGGTGCTGCCGGAGAACGCGGAGCCGGCGCTGGGCATGGCGGTCCTCGCCGCCGGCTCACACCGGGACCCGGTGGCCGCCGCCGCGGACATGGTGCGCGTCGGGGTGGTCATCGAGCCACGCCCGAACTCGTTCGGCCGTTTCCGTGCCGGATACCTCCGGCTGGTCGAGACGCTCGAGCAGCATGGCTGGTTGCTGTCGACCACGGCCGCGCACGCGCGGGAAAGGACAACGAGGTGACAACCATCGTGCTCGCGCGTCACGGCGAGACCATCTGGCACGCCGAGAACAGGTACGCCGGAGTCAGTGAGGTCCCGCTCACCGGGCGCGGGAACGAGCAGGCCGCGCAGCTTGCCAGCTGGGCGGCGACGGCGCAGCTGGCAAGCGTATGGACCTCGACACTCGGCCGAGCCCAGCTGACAGCACGACCATGTGCGCAGGCGGCCGGTGCCACACTGGCGGTCGACGCCCGCCTGCGCGAGCTGGACTTCGGTGCCGGGGAAGGACTAACTCGGGCGGAGATGGGTGACCGCTTCCCCGATGCACTTCAGGCTTTCCACGCCGATCCGGTTGCCAATCATCTCCCCGACGGCGAGTCCCCCGTGGCTGCAGCGCAGCGGTTCACCGAATGCCTGAACGACATCGCAACCCAACATCCGGACCGCCGCGTGCTGGTGGTCGCGCACGGGACCGTCATTCGCCTGGCCCTGTGTCACCTCATGGGAGTGCCGCTACGGGAGTACCGGCGGCTGTTCCCCGTGATCGACAACTGCGCCATCTCCGAGGTCCGGCTGTCCCACGACCACTTCTCGCTGATCCGGTTCAACGCTGCGATCACCAGGCACCAGTCCCCTGACCGATCGCCTTGGAGTTGACAGTGACGATTCGCCTGCTCGCCGCCGGTGACCAGTTCGTCCTCAGCGATTTGCTCGTCGACGCGGTGCGCGGCGCGGCCCCTGACGGGATCGACATACGCCAGCTGTCGCTGCCGTGGCCGGTAGAGCCGTTTGGACCCGTCGCGGAGGTTGACGAGGCCAGCGGCACCGAGGACGAACTGATCGAGGCTCTGCGGGGCGTCCACATCTGCGTCACGCAGATGGCGCCGTTGACCAGGAGGGTGTTGACCGCCGCCCCCGACCTGAAACTGGTGTGTGTCACCAGAGGTGGACCGGTGAACGTCAACCTGGAGGCCGCCACCGAGCGGGGTGTAGCGGTCTGTTCCGCCCCCGGGCGCAACGCTGCTGCCACTGCGGAACACACGCTGGCCATGATCCTCGCTGTCGTCCGGCGCATTCCACCAATACATCAGGACCTGACCAGCGGCGTGTGGCGTGGCGACTACTACCGATACGACAGCGTCGGACCGGAGCTGAACGGCTGCACGGTCGGGCTGGTCGGGTTCGGCGCCGTCGGCAGCCGCATCGCCCGAATGCTGCGCGGGTTCGACGCCCGCGTTCTGGTGTACGACCCGTACGTCGACCAGCGCCAGATGCCTGATATCGCCGAACTGACCTCACTCGACGATCTGCTCGCCCGGTCGAGCATCGTGTCTCTGCACGCCCGGGTCACGCCTGAGACCACGAAGATGATCGGGGCCGCCCAACTGGCGTTGATGCCGGCAGGATCGATAATCGTCAACTGCGCACGAGCAGCGCTGCTCGACTACGACGCCGTCTGCGACGCACTCGACAGCGGGCATCTCTTCGGCGCCGCCTTCGACGTCTTTCCGCTGGAGCCGATCCCTGCCGACTCCCGCCTACTCAGGACGCACAACATCGTCATGACGCCGCATCTGGCTGGAGCAAGCAAGCAGACTGCTACCAACGCTGCTCACATAGCCGCTGGTGAGGTGGGTCGGTACCTACGCGGGGAACCGCTGCACTTCTGCGCCAACCCTCAGGCGCAGCGGCAGGTGCGGACGTGACCAACGAGGCGGTGGCCCTGGGCGAGGCCGTGGTGGCGATGGTCGGCCACCCGGGCGTGCCGCTGTCGTACGCCACCGGCCTCACCGCCACTGTGGCCGGCGGAGAGCATCGTCGCTGTGGGCCTCGCCCGGCTCGGATACCGGGTCGCATCCGTCGGCCGGGTCGGCGACGACCCGTTCGGCGCGAGCGTACGCCGGGTGCTGCGTGGCGAGGGTGTCGACGTGGCCGCGGCGCGGATCGACCGGGACCGTCCCACCGGTCTGCTGGTTCGCGACTGCCTGGCCGAGCGTCCGATCACCGTGCACTATGCCCGGGCGGGCAGTGCCGGCTCGGCGCTCGAATCTGGTGATCTGCCGGCCGACTGGACCGGTGTCCGGATGCTGCACGTCAGTGGAATCACGCCGATGCTGTCCCGGTCCGCCCGGGCAGCGACCCACGCGGCGGTGGACGCCGCCCGGTCCGCGGGTGCGCTGATCAGCGTTGACCCGAACGTACGGCTGCGGCTCGGCGACCGGAACGCCTGGCGGGAGGCGCTGATGCCGCTGGTGGCCGGCGCGGATCCGGTCACCACCGGGCGCGACGAGGCTGCCCTGCGCGGTGGCGGGGACGACCCGGTGGCCTGGCTGCACGCGCAGGGTGCCCGATGGGTGACCGTGAAGGACGGGGTACGCGGCGCGGTCGGCAGCGACGGCGGCACCGTGGTTTACCAACCCGCGATACCGGGCGCGGCAGTGGACCCGGTGGGTGCCGGGGACGCCTTCACCGCCGGCTGGTTGTCGGCCGTACGGCGGGGGTTGCCGCTGCGAGCCGCGCTGGCCGAGGCCGCCGCCGTGGCTGCGGCGCGCGTTCAGGTTGCCGGCGACGCGGTGGAGGTTTCCCTGACCACCCCGGGCGCCCTCGACGCGATCGCTGAACTGGCGGACGAGGTGCCCTCCGGTGCGGTGCTCGGCGCCGGCACCCTGCTGGACGCCCGGCGGCCCGCGCCGCGCTCAGCGCGGGTGCCAGTTTCCTGGTCAGCCCCACCCTGGACGTCGAGGTGCTGCGGACCGGCCTGCGCTCCGGGGCGGCGGTGATCCGCGGGCTGCGCCACCCCGACCGAGATGCCCACTGCGCTGGCCGCCAACGCGGACGCGGTGAAGCTCTTTCCCGCCAGCAGTTGGCAGCCAGCCGACCTGGCCGCGGTCCTACAGGCGTTGCCCTACCTTCCGGTGGTGCCGACCGGTGGTATCACCGCGGACAACGCCGGCGCCTGGCTGACCGCAGGGCGGTGGCGCTCGGTGTGGGCAAACACCCTGGCCCGGGACGGAGGCGCCTCGGCACGGACGTTCCTGAAGGGGATCCGTGGGTTCGAACCCGACCCGCGGCATCGACAGGGGCGTCCCTACACGGTCTCGGCGCCGATGTCGAGGGCGAGGGCGTGCGTGCCGGCGAGCAACCCGCCGTCCACCGGCAGGTCGATCCCGGTGATCCAGGCGGCCCGGTCGCAGGCCAGGAACGCGACGGCGTCCGCCACGTTCTGCGGGGTGCCGACCTGGCCCATCGGGTACCACCGCTTGGCGGTCTCCAGCGCCTCCGGATGGATGCGCAGCCGGTCCTGCCAGCCGACGGTGGCGATCGTGCCCGGGGACACCGAGTTGATCCGGACGCCGAAGCGGCCGTACTGGACCGCCAGAGCCCGAGTGAGGTTCAGCAGTCCCGCCTTCGCCGCGCTGTAGACGTCGTTGCCGAAGTAACGGTGGCCGTTGACGGACGCGACGTTGACCACCGCTCCCCGGCCGGCCTCCCGCATCGCCGGCAGCACGGCCTGACACATCCGGATCGCGCCGCCCAGTACCACGTCCAGGTCCACCGACCAGACCGACTCGTCGATGCTCTCGAACCGCTCGTTGGCGCAGACCGCCGCGTTGTTGACCAGGACCGCGAGCGGACCGTACGCCTCGGCCAACTCGCCGATCGTGCGGCGTACGCCGGCCGTGGACCGCACGTCGAGCTCGGCGGCGGTGGCTCCGGGCACCTGGTCGGCGGCCACGCGGGCCCGGTCCAGATCCAGATCGGTGACCAGCACGTGGTGGCCGGCGGCGGCCAACTCCCGGGCGATCGCGATGCCGATGTCCCCACCGGCTCCGGTGACCAGTGCGGTCGTCGCTGCTGACCCGTCCATCAGGGGCCCTCCTCGCTGCTGGAGACAGTGTGCCCGGCGCCGGGATCGCCCGCGCCGGGCAGATCGCGTGTCGGGGGTCAGCCGGACAGGTTCGGCAACAGATCGGCGAACTCGGCCAGGAAGCGGTCGATGACGCGCCGTTCCTCGGCGTCCAGCTGGTGCGCCGGGGCCCTGCACAGGTCGCTGGCGATCAGGCCGCGTCGGTACGAGATGCGCTTCTCCGCAGCGATGATGATTTCGGTGTCGAGCATCCAGTACGAGATGTACGGCAGCAGCCGACGGTGCAGATCCTCCCCGCCGGCCTCGTCGCCGCTGGCGAACCGCCGCCAGATCTCCACGTAGATCTCCGTGAACGAGCAGCCGGGCTGGGTGCCCACCGCTCCCCGGCGGATGGCGTCGGGTAGCTGCACCCCGGCATACCCCTCGATGGCCGGCAGCGGCGGATCGAGTGCGGCGAGTTCTCCGATCAGCCGGCCGGGCGGGCTGGACTCCACTTTGACCAGGCGCAGGTTCGGATGAGCCGCGGCGATCGCGGCCAGGGTCGAATCGTCCAGGCTGGTCCCGGTCTCAGTGGGCGCGTACTGAAGCACGACCGGGGTGGGAGCAACCGCGTCGAGCACCGCCCGGACGTGGTCGACCAGGGCTTGGCGGGACGGCGTCAGGAAGTGCGGAGGCAGCAGGTTGATCAGGTCCGCGCCGGCCTCAACCACCTCGCGGGCCCGGGCCACTGCGAGACGGGTGGCGTGGTCCTGCACCGCGACGATGGCTGCCACATCCGCCCGAGGGCCGGTTTCGGCGAGCAGCACGGCGGTCAGGGTCCGTCGTTCGTCCTCGGCGAGCTTGTAGAACTCTGAGGCGAAGCCGGGGAACATCATGCTGCTCACACCGGTGCCCAGGACGTAGCGCACCACCCGGCGGAAGCCGTCGACGTCGATGTCCCCGGCTGCGGTGAAAGGCACCTCGAGCACCGGTGACACGCCACGTACCAGCGCAGTCGGGTCGTGCGGTCGCGGTGACGGGTCGGGTGCGGGCTCGTCACGCGAGACCGTCGCTGGGGAAACACTCATCTACCCGCCCACCATCCTCGTTGTGCCGCGCCGGCACCCTCGCCCGACAGTTCATCCGACATTTCGAAAACATATCTTGATTTATGGATATGCTATGGGCTGTGCCAAACGGAAACAACCGCGGCCGATATGCTCAGCCGAGCAGTCGGGCGATGTTGCCCCCGAGCACCTGCTCCCGCGCCGAACTGTCGATCGGCCAGTCCAGCACCCGGGTCAGCTCGGCCCTGGGCACCGTGTAGGGCGCGTCGGTGGAGAACACCAGCCGTGACATCCCGATCGCGGGATCGGCGCCAAGTTCGGTGAGCACCGTGTCCCAGGGGGCGTAACAGGTGTCCCCATAGAGGTTGGGCGCATGCCGCAACGCGGGCGCGGCGTCGATCCAGAAGTCGGTCGCCCCACTGCGCCCCATCACGAACGGGATCTGCGGATACCGCAGGGCCAGCGACGCCAGCGTCAGCGGCAACGCGTTCGGTGGCGTGCCGGTGCGCACGTAGACCAGCCAGCCGTTGTCCGCAGCAAACTCCAGCAAGGCATCCACCAGGCCGTCGAGCAAATCGAACCCTTGAAGCACACTGTCCACGTGCAACGCCCGAGCGCCCGCGTCCCGGGCCCGAGCCAGCTCTCGCACCGCCTCGGTGCCGCGCCACGGGTTCGCCACGGCGTACGGCACCAGCCGCCCGGCCGACTCCTTTGCAGCGGTGGTCACCAGCTCGTTGCCCGCCCGGTTGTGGTACGCCACGCAGCGCTCATCCGGTGCCACCAGCGCCCGGTCGATGCCCAGTTCATCCATGGTGGACAGCAGGTCGGCCACGTCGAGGGACACCTCGCGGCCGCGGCCCAGCCGCACGTGCGCGTCGATGATCACCGCTGGCCTCTCGCGCTCGCCGAGGTGGTGCCACTCGTCTCCCGGTCGGCCGGCGCCACGCCAGCGGCGACCGGCCGGGGAAGGCCCAGCGCGCCCAGGGCGTCGGCATGGATGATCTGCTCGATCAGCTCCGCCGGCACTCGGGGCAGGCTGGTCCCGTCCAGAATCCCGTTCACACCGCGCAGGCCGGCGATCGCCTCGGCGGTGTTGGCGACGGGGAAGTCCGATCCGAGCAGCAGCTTGTGCGCACAACCCCACTCGACCGCGGCCAACAGCGACTCGTAACAGACCCAGGGTCGCAGGTAGATCGAGGAGACATCGGCGTATACGTGCGGATGCTTACGGATGGTCACCACGGTCTCCTTGCCCCATGGGTGGCCCATGTGCGCCATGACGATCCGCAGCTCCGGGAACCGCATCGCGATCTCGTCGGTCACCAACGGATAGGTGTACCGAAGCGGGGCGGCGCGGATTGGTGAGGCGCCCTGATGGAACAGGATCGGTAGGCCCAACCGCTCGCACCAGGCGTAGAAGGCCAGCGCCCGCTCACACAGCGGATCGAAGTTCTGGTAGTTCGGGCCCAGCTTTACCCCAACCAGGCCCAGCTCCCGGCACCGCTCCGCCTCCTCGAAGACGTCCGTGGCCAGCGGGTTGACCGACATGAAGCCGATCCGGCGGGCAGGATCGGCCGCCACGAACTCGGCTGTCGCGTCGTTGGTCCGCTCCGGCGGGTACGGCATCCCGGTGGCGGCCAGCGGGTCGGGCACCGCGATGTTGAACACGATGGAGACGTCCGCCGCGGCCATCGCCTCGGCGTAGTCGTCCCAGGAGTTGGTGGTGACCACCGGGCGATCTGTCCGCCATCCGGTGAACACCCGCCGCTCCTCGGGCGGCACCGCGTCTCGGTGGGTGGGGGTGTGCGCGTGCACGTCGACAATCACAGCTTCACCGGTCCTTCATCGAAAGGCGTGGACCAGGTCAGGGCGCGGCACGACACCGAGACCGGGCTGGTCGCCGAGCCGGACGGTGGTGCCGTCGCTGTCCAGGCGTTGGGCCAGGATGTCCTCGGCGTAGTAGTGGGCGCCGATGATGTCTGACGGGAACTCGGCGGACAGCGCTGGCAGTGCGCACGCGACATGCAACTGGGCCGCGGCGCCGATGCCGAGCTCGCCGTTGGATCCGATCAGGACGTCCATGCCGAATGCCGCCGCGAGCTGCCCCATGGCCAACGCCCGGCCCGGCCCGCCACTCTTGCCCACGTACAGGCTCACGCAGTCGGCGGCCTCGGCCCGGACCAGCGCGACCAGGTCCGACAGGCCGAAGACCGCCTCGTCGGCAACCACCGGTAGGCCGATGTCGCGTACCGCACGCAACCCGGCGAGGTCACTCGACGCGACCGGCTGCTCGACGAACCTCACGCCGTAGCTGGCGAGTTCCCGCACCGCGCGGACAGCCTCACTCCGGGACCAGCCGCCGTTGGCGTCCACCCCGAGGAAGGTCTCCGGGCCGACCACTTCGCGGGCTCGCGCCACCCGCGCGACATCGCCGTCGACCCCTAACCCGACCTTGACCTTGAACGCTCGGAAGCCCAACTCCCGGGCGGCCCGGTGCACCTCGTCCAGCTCGACCCCGTCGCCGGACAGGGACAGTTTGATCGGCACGCGATCCCGGTACGGGCCGCCGAGGGCGACGGCGAGCGGAACGTCGAGAGTTCGTGCGTACGCGTCCCACAACGCGGTCGCGAGGCCGGCCTTGGTGAATGGGTTGCCGGCCAGCAGCCGGTCCATCAGCGATTCCAGAGCACCCACCGGCGTCAGCGACCGGCCGACGATGGCCGGCGCCAGCACCGTACGGATGAAATGCTCGGCGCTGGTACCGTCCTCCCCGCTCCACAGCGGCGTGGCGCTCACCTCGCCGTAGCCGGCCACGTCGTCACTGGTCATGACGCGGACGAGCAGGAAGTCCGAGCGGTCGTGCGCGCCCCGGGCACCGCGCACCACCAGCTGGGGATGCACCGGCAGGCTGACCGGCAGGGTATGCACCGCAGCGATGGTCGCCGCAGGTCCGCCTGTCGTCCGCAACTGCGGGGGTCGCAAGCCCGGCTCACTCCTCGCGCTCACGGCAGGCTCGCCCCGGCCAGGAGCCGCCGCGGGTTGTCCACGAGCATGGCCCGACGCTGGCTGTCCGTGATACGCCACCCGTCGATTTCGGCCACTCGGGCCACCGCATAGTCCTGGCTCTTGCGGTCGGACAGCCCCGCGTCGGTGCCGAACAGCACTTTGTGCGCTGGGGCGGCGGCCAGGATCTGCCGCGCTGCGTACGGCGGGGTGCCGCAGATGCACAGGTAGAGGTTGGCCGTCTCACGTGTCAGCGCGAGGGCCTCACGCCAGCAGTCGTGCAGGCCACCGTGCCCGAGCACCACCGGCAGTGTGGGATGCCGGCGGGCCAGCGCGGCGATCTGCGCCGGCGTCGAGTACGGCGGGGTGCCGTCGTGGCTGAGCAGGATGCCGCCGTGTGCGGTGAGCGCCTCGCAGATCGGATCGAGCGACCGCTCGTGCATGCTGAAGCCCTGCAACCAGGGGTGCAGCTTGAGGCCACGCAGCCCGAGGTCGGTCATCATGCGGTCCACTTCGGCGGCGGCGTCGGGTGCGCGTACGGGCACGGTGCCGAATCCGTGCAGCCGGTCCGGGTGCTGCCGAACGAAGGCGGCCAGCTCGTCGTTGGCCTCCGGCTGCGGATCGAACAGACCGTCGTGGCTGAGCACCACGGCCTGGTCCGTCCCAACGGTGTCCATGAATGCCACGAAGTCGTCGGCGCCGAAGGGCGTACCACCCAGCCAGGTGGCGGAGCGCCAAGCCGGCGTGTGTGTATGGAAGTCGATCACAACACCCTCGCGATCTCGACGATGCGGTCGGCCAGCTGTGTGACCAGTCGACCGAACCGACGCCGCCCCGTGTCGGCGTCGGCCGCCTCCGGCCGGTCGGTGTATCCGTCGATTGCCTGCCACGCGTCGGCGGTGTGCAGGTCTACGCCCGGCACCGCAGGCGGCACGGGTACCCGACCGCGCCCGGCCCGGTCCCCCACCATCTCCGGGCGCAGGACCAAAACCAGCGAGGTCTCGAACTCGCCAGCATGGCCGGGGACCGGAACCTCCGGTTCGGCCTCGGCCATCCGCCAGTAGTCGACGTGGCCGACCGCCAGGCCGTACCGGGTGCTGGCAGCCGCGGCGACGGCATGGCACACACCCACGTTGCCGCCGTGCCCGTTGACCAGGACCAGCCGCCTCCCGCCCTGCATGGCGACGGACCGGGCCAGGTCGAGCAGCACCGCCGACAGCGTCTCCGGGCTGAGCGAAAGGGTGCCGCCGAAAGGGAGATGGTGCTCGGAGGCGCCGACGGGGATTACCGGCGTCACGATGAGCGGGCGGGGCGAGCGGGCAGCCGCCTGGCGTGCGGCGGCGTCGCATACTGCCTCAGCGATCAGAGCGTCGGTGCCGGTGGGCAGGTGCGGGCCGTGCTGCTCGGTCGCGCCGACGGGCAGTAGGACGACTGCCTCGGGTAGTTGTTCGGCCAGCGCCTGACGATCGGCATCGGCCCAGCGAACGGTAGACGCCACGGGCGCCATCCTTCAGCATCCGGGATAAAGCTTCGGAAATCCGAATACTATGGGACGACATCGGGCCCTGGCAATGCCGTGGCCGGGCATCCGAGCCGACGCGAGACCTGAGCCGCGACCCGCTGTACGCCCGCCACTGCCCTGCCCCGCCGCTCCCCCACCAGGTCGCGCGCGAAGCCGGTAATCCCGACCGCGCCGGCGACCCGCCCCTCCGCATCGAAGAACGGGGCGGCCACGCAGGCCACTTCGGCTTGCTCCTCTTGATCCTCCACCGCGTAGCCACGGGACCGGACTCCGTCCAACAGCGCACGGAAGGCCGCCGCGCTGCCATCGCCGGCTGCCGGACCGCGTCCGACGACCAGCCGCGACAGCAGCGGGGCGAGTTCGTCCTCTGGCAGATACGCGGCGATGGCCCGGCCCAGCGCCGTCAGATTGAACGGCGACACCTTCCCGGGGTAGGTGTTCAACTGGATGAAGCCTCCGGTGGCCGCCTTGGCCAGGTAGACGACCGTGGCGCCGTCCAGCACCCCGATGTGCGCCGGCATGTCGAGCTCTTCGGCGAGTGCCCGCAACTCCGGCTGCGCCACCGAGGGCAGGTCGATCTTGCGTACGAGTTGACTGGCCAGGCCGTAGAGGCGCAGGGTGGGGCGCCAGAAATGGCTGCGGCCGACGACGCGGCGGGCGGCGTATCCCCGCCGCTCCAGTGTGTAGACGATGCTGGCACAGGTCGCCAGAGGAATTCGGGTCGCCTTGGCCAACGCGGTGAGAGTCATCTCCTCGTCCGAGGCCACCAGCCGCTCGATGACTGTCAATCCACGATCCACCGCCGGAGACGGCGCACGATCTTCCGCGGCGCCAACCTGCTCAGGCATCACCATGCCGATTCCTCCCTCATCGAGCCGTACTGTACGGGCCGTAAGCATCAGGTGGCCGAGCCCGCGAGCGTGCTGAGCCTCCTTCTCAACTCTCCAGTATGCGATGTCCTTCTCTCCATAACCGAAGGAGCGTCATGACTCCCGACGCACGCCTGGCCTCCGCGCAGACGAGCGGGCCACCCCCGCCCGGCGAACGCCCCCACATCGCCTTGACCGGTCGCTCCGGATCCCTACTGGTGAGCTCCGGCCAAACCGCGGTCGGCGCGGACGGACGGTTGATCGCCAGCGGCCGGGTCGGCGCCCAGATCGACCTGACCGAGGCCCGCCGGTGCGCCTGGCAGTGCACGCTCAACGTCCTCACCGCCGTCCAGTCCGAGATCGGCAGCCTCGACCGGATCGCCGCCACGGTCCGGTTGACCGTGTACGTGGCCAGCGATCCGGCGTTCACCGACCAGCACCTCGTGGCCGACGCGGCGACCGAGTGCCTACTTGACGTCCTGGGGCCAAAGGTGGGTCGACACGCCCGGGCCGCGATCGGCGTCGCCGTGCTGCCAACCGGCAGCCCGGTCGAGGTGGAGGCGACGTTCGAACTTGCCTGACCGAAGCATTGCGCCGGTCACCGACCGGCCCTAGGGTCTATCCGGTATTCGGTTTTAAAATTTGATATGCCGAAGCGATGAGCCGAGCATGTCAGGCACGCAACCGCGCGGGCCGATGGTCGGCTGCGGGAGGGAGCTGGCCATGCCATCACCGGACACGAACGACCGGCCCCGTCCATGGATCCCCGCAGGCGGTGTCCGGGCTGCCCTGGTAGGCGGGAACACCGTCGGCGCCGCGGTGCGGGAAAGCCGGCCGCGCGCCGACGGCTACCGCCACATCGACACGCCAGCGTTGATCGCCAAACTTCGCGAGCTGCACGTCAATACGTACCTGTTCGGGATCTGGGACAGCCCAACGGACTGGGACGACCTGTGCGAGGAGTTTCTTCCGGCCGCCGCCGAGGTCGGCATCGATGTCTGGCCGTACCTGGTGCCACCGTCCGAGACGAACGAGAATGGGCGGGCATCGCGGCCGCACCTCACCGACTACCTGGCCTGGACGCGAGCCGTCGCCGAGGCCTCGGTCCGATACCCGAACCTGACCGCCTGGGCGATCGACGACTTCGAGTTCGAGGTGAACGCCCAGCTGTTCACGCCGGACTACATGGCCAAGATGCAGCAGCTCCAGCGCGAGATCAACCCTGACCTCGGCTTCTTCACCTGCGTCTACTACCGGGTGGCGCTCAACGACGCGTTCCTCGACAAGTACGCCTCTCACATCGACGGCGTGATTTACCCCTTCCTCGACGGCCCCAACAACAACACCCAGGACGCCAGCTCGGTACAGCGGTCACTCGACGCGGTCCTCGCCAAAACCGGTCCCCGCGGGCTGGACCTCGTGCTGCTCGTCTACGCCGGCCGGTTCCTGGCCGCGCAACTCGGGCCCAACGAAACGTACGTACGCGAGGTCGTCGACGCCGGCCTGCGCTACGCGGCGGAGGGTCGAATCGCGGGCGTCATCGCGTACGGCACCCAGCTCGACGACGCACCCACCCTGTCCTCCGACAACAAGGCGATGTACGGCGTCGGCCGGCTGAGCCTGGCCCTCCCGTCCGAAATCCCGGTCCCGGCCGGCGCCTGGGCTCAGGCCAGCCAGGTGATCCACCCGGATCCGGACGCGGCCCGCTACGAGCTCTCGTTCTGGCACTTCGACGAGTTCTCGGCCAGCACCCCTGGCAAGGGCCGGATCGTCAAGGAGATCCTGGTCGACGACGAGGTGGCGTGGAGCTGCGACATCCACCACGAGCCGTGGCCGCTGTGGATCCAGGGGAACAGTCTCCAAGGCCCGATCGACCTGACCGCACTCTTGGCCGGCAAGGCGACCGCGACGCTCGCCATCCGCCTGCGGACCCTCGAAGACGTGACGAACGCCCGGGTCGACGTGGGCTTCGACCACCTGGAGTCGATCGGTTTCGCTCTGACCAACCCGGGATTCGAGGAACCAAACGGCTGGGAGCTGACCGACAACGGCGGACCGGCAAAGGCGACCATCGACATCTTCGTCCCGGATCGGCCCCGCCGCATCCGGATGACCGTCGCCGACAGCTTCGCGACCCGCCGGCAGACCACCGACATCGGCCACCGCCGCTGACCCGATCCGACCCGCTCGCCCCGGAGTGACATTCCGGGCCACCGCAGGCCACGCCTTCGGCTCGGTCAGTGGACGGTGGCCAGGCCGGCAGGAGTCACAACTGTGGCGTAGAGCCACTATGCACCCGGAGCAATGTCGGCTCCACCGACAAGGTGGACCTCCTGGCCGCCCGCCACCAGGCGCACGCCCGCAGGTCGCAGGTCTCGGCATGATGCTCGATCGCCTCGACGCCGACCGTGGCCCCACCAACATCCTCCCAGATCGCGGCCAGGCCGGCTGGGTACGCCGGCGGGCCCCGGACGCGGTGGCGTTGGCGAGCGGTACGGATGAGGCGGTGACAGCACCGGCCGGGCCGTGCGGTTTGGCCTCCATGGGAGACGTCGAGACAGCAGCACAAGCGAACGGACAGCGGCCCGCCCCGCGCCCGACAAGCCAGGCGAGGTACCGCTACCGTCGCTTCAACCCTTGAACGCCCCGGCCAGCACGCCCCGGATGAAATAGCGTTGGAAGGACAGGAACAGCACCGCCATCGGCAGCAGGCTCAGCATCGCCATCGCTGTGATTCCGTTGACGTTCACCGAGAACTGGGTGTTGGTGACGGCCATCCCCACCGGGATCGTCTTGACGTCGTCCGACTGCGCAATCAGCAGCGGCCAGAGGAAACTGTTCCAGTTGGCGACGAAGACGAAGATGGCCAGGACGGCCATCGGCTGCAGGCACAGCGGCAGCACCACGCTGCGAAAGATCCGCAAGGTCGAGGCGCCGTCGATGCGCGCCGCGTCCATCAGCGACTCAGGGATCTTGAGGATGAACTGCCGCAGCAGGTAGACCCCGAATGGCCCGGCAATGGCTGGCACGATCAGGCCCGCATAGGTGTCGACCAGGTTCAGCCGGCTGGCAATGAGGTACGTCGGGAGCAGGGTCACCGAGAACGGCAGCATCAGGGTGGCCAGTAACATCCCGAAGACCGCGGTCCGGCCCGGGAAGCGCAGCTTCGCGAAGGCGAAGGCGGCCAGCACGTCCACGGCAACGGTGAGCGCGGTGACCGCGGCGGCGACCAGGAGGCTGTTCACGATCCAGCGCAGCACCACCGGGTCGCCGAGCAGCGCACTGTAGTTGGCCAGCGTCCAGTTCTCCGGGGCGGGCGAGAGGTCGGAGAACAACGTTGACCGGAACGACGCCAAGGCGACCAGCAGGATCGGACCAGCGCACAGCACGACGGCAAGCAATCCGGCCGCGTGGGTGCCTACCAGTTCGCCGGCCGAGTGGCGCCGTCGGCGCCGCCGCCGGGTCAGGGCCTCATTCATAGTCGGAGCCATCCGATCGGGTCCGGCCGATGAAGATTGCCGAGATGACGGCCGTGACAAGCAGCAGCACGATGCTCATGGTGGCGGCGTACGACAGGGACCCACCGTTGAAGGCGCTCTGGTAGATGTACCACATCGCGGTGTAGGTGGCTGTGCCCGGACCGCCGTTGGTCAGCACGTACACCAGGTCGAACACCTGGATGCTGTTGATGGTGACAAGGATGAGCACCAGTTGCAGCACCGGCCGGATCAGTGGCATTTTGATCTTGATGAACAGCCGCCAGCCGGACGCGCCGTCGATGCGGGCCGCCTCCAGCACGTCGGTGGGGATGTTGTTGAAGCCGGCCATGAAGATGATCGAATAGAATCCGCAGGTGCTCCACAGCGTGATCAGGGCGAGGAAGACCATGGTGACGGTGGCGTCGGTCAGCCAGGGCACGTCGATGCCGAGCACCTGGGAGAACAAGTTGCTCACGGGGCCGTACTCGGAGTCGACCATGATCTTCCAGACCAGCCCGGTCGCCACGATAGACAGCAACGACGGCAGGTAGATCAGGGTGCGGTAGGCGGACATGCCGCGGACCGAACTGGACAGCAGCATGCCCACCAGCAGCGTCACCACGATGGTCGCCGGCACGCAGATGAGCATGAACACGGCGGTGTTGACCAAGGTCTGCCGGAACAGGGTGTCGGTGAGCACCGTCCGGTAGTTGTCCAGGCCGGCGTAGGTCAGCCCACTGAGCAACGAACCCTGCTGGAAGGTGAGCAGGATCGTGTAGCCGAACGGCACCAGCACGAACACCCCGAACACTGCAGCCTTGGGCAGCAGGAACGGCAATGCCTGGGCCAGGTCGAGCAACGAACGCCGAATCAACTGGGGCGCCCGGCGGGCCGCAGGGGCGGAGCGCGTCGACCCCGGCCCCCTCGAGCTCGAGGGTCGAG
>NZ_JBFAVI010000026.1:0-59532 GCF_040679695.1 Micromonospora sp. NPDC052213 | reverse complement strand
GCCGACGCCGGCCGGCGCGGGCGGTGCCGGCGAGGGCCCGCGCGGCGGCGTCCCGGCCCGCCCGGCCCGGGAGCGGCCCGCCCGGCCGGCCCCGGGGGCCCGTCCGGCCCGTACCGCCCGGCCCGCCGGCGCCGCCGACGGCCCCGCGCCGGCCGACGCGCCCGCTGCCGACGGTCCGGGGGCAGCCGGCCCGACCGCCGCCGACGCCGGTCCCCTGCCGGGTGCGCCCGGCGGGCGTGGCGAGGGGGCCGCCCGCTCCGGACCGCCGGCCGACCGGCCGTCCCGGCAGGGGCCGGCCGCGACCGAGCGGGCCGACGACGGAGGTACGCCCTGATGCCGCTGTGGTTGGAGCTGGTGATCCGGGTCGGCGGCGTGCTCGTCGCCTTCCTGACCCTGCCGCTGCTGGTCGGCCAGGCCGAGCACAAGGTGATGGCGCACATGCAGGGCCGGCTCGGCCCGATGTACGCGGGCGGCTTCCACGGCTGGGCCCAGCTGGTCGCCGACGGCGTGAAGTTCGTGCAGAAGGAGGACGTCACGCCCCGGGAGGCGGACCGGGCGGTCTTCCGGCTCGCCCCGGCGGTGGCGCTCGTGCCCTACCTGCTGGTCCTGCTGGTGATCCCGCTCGGCCCGGACGACCTGGTCGGCCAGCCGCTCGACATCGGCCTGTTCTTCGTGCTGGCCGTCGTCGGGGTCGGCGTGCTGGCGGTGCTGATGTCGGCGTGGGCGTCGGCCAACAAGTACAGCCTGCTCGGCGGCCTGCGCGGGGCGGCCCAGCTGCTCGGCTACGAACTGCCGCTGGTGCTGGCCGCCGCGTCGGTGGCGATGGCGGCCGGCACGCTCAGCCTCTCCGGGATCGTGGCGGCGTGGCAGCCGTGGTGGCTGCTCTGGCAGGCCCCCGCCATGGTCGTCTTCTTCCTCGCCGGGCTCGCCGAGATCCGCCGCCCGCCGTTCGACATGCCGGTCGCCGACTCGGAGCTGGTCTTCGGCTACATGACCGAGTACACGGGCCTGCGGTTCGCCTTCTTCCTGCTCGCCGAGTACGTCGGGATCGTGGTGATCGCGGCGCTCACCACCGTGCTCTTCCTCGGCGGCTGGCAGGGGCCGTTCGCCGACGCGCAGCTCGGCTGGCTGTGGACCCTGCTGAAGGTCTTCGCCGTCTCCTTCGTGATCATCTGGCTCCGGGTGTCCTACCCCCGCCTGCGCGAGGACCAGCTCCAGCGCCTCTGCTGGCTCGTCCTGGTCCCCGTCTCCCTGGGCCAGCTCGTCCTCACCGCCGCCGTCCGCGTCGCGCTGTAAGGAAGGGCCCCTTCCTTAGAACTTGGGCGGGTTCCGGCTCAGCGCAGGGGGGTGTGGGTGGGGTCGACCCGCTCCTCGGGCGGGGGCGGCGGGGGCGGGGTGCCGTCGCCGAAGGGGCGACCGCCGAGGGTCTCCCGGCCGTGCGGGGTGAGCCAGTTCGCCAGGTCAGGGCCGAGCGGCACCACCCCGGTCGGGTTGATGTCGCGGTGCACCTCGTAGTAGTGCCGCTTGATGTGGTCGAAGTCCACCGTGTCGCCGAAGCCGGGGGTCTGGAACAGGTCCCGGGCGTACGCCCAGAGCACCGGCATCTCGGTCAGCTTGCTCCGGTTGCACTTGAAGTGGCCGTGGTAAACCGGGTCGAAGCGGACCAGCGTGGTGAACAGCCGCACGTCGGCCTCGGTGATGGCGTCGCCGACCAGGTAGCGCTGCCCGGCCAGCCGGTCGCTCAGCCAGTCCAGCCGGTCGAAGAGCCGGTGGTACGCCTTCTCGTACGCCCCCTGGTCGCCGGCGAAGCCGCACCGGTAGACGCCGTTGTTGACGTCCCGGAACAGGATCGCGCTCAGCTCGTCGATCTCGTCGCGCAGCCGCTCCGGGTAGAGCTCGGGCGCGCCCGCCCGGTGGTACGCCGTCCACTCGGTGGACAGGTCGAGGCTCATCCGCCCGAAGTCGTTGGTGACCACCTGCCCGGTCGGCACGTCCACGATCGCCGGCACGGTGATGCCCCGCTCGTAGCCGGGGAACCGCGCGAAGTACGCGTCCGCCAGCCGCTCGATGCCGAGCACCGGGTCGCGCCCGCCCGGGTCCAGGTCGAACGTCCAGCTCCGTTTGTCGTGGGTCGGGCCGGCCACCGCCATCGAGATCGCGCCCTCCAGCCCGAGCAGCCTGCGGACGATGATCAGCCGGTTCGCCCACGGGCAGGCGCGGCTGACGGCCAGCCGGTACCGGCCGGGCTGCACCGGCCAGCCGTCCCGGCCGTCGGCGGTGATCCGGGTGGCGATGTAACGCTGGTCCCGGGTGAACTCGCCGCCCGGCTCGACGTACCTGCCGCCGGTCCGCATCAGCACCTCGTCGCCGCTGGTCGTGCCGCCGCCGCGGCCCTCGGTGGTGTCGCCCACGCCCGCCCCCTCCGCCGTCGCCTGTCGCTCGTCCCATCATGGCGGGTTCCGCCGCCCGCCGGTGTACCGAGCGCCAACCCTCCGCCGGCGCACCGAGCGTCAGCCCGCTGCGCCCGCGGGCTCCTCCCCGGCGCGGCCGACGTCCGGGCCGGGCGGCGCGGCCGGCGGTTACGCTGCCGCGATGACCGATGTGGAGGCGACGGCCCGGCGCTTCGTGGCCGACGTGTGGAACGCCGCGCGGGAGGAGTCGGCGTACGAGCTGGTCGCGCCGGAGTGCCCGGGGCTGGGCGGCGCCGGCCCGGAGGCGACGCTGGCGTGGCACCGGGAACGCCGTGCCGCCTTCCCCGACCTGCGCTACAAGATCGTGGACCTGGTGGCCGCCGGGAACCGGGTGGCGGTGCACTGGCGGGCAGCCGGCACCCAGGTCGGCCGGTTCGGGCCGGTGCCGCCGACCGGACAGGTGGTCAGCTACTCGGGGGCGAGCTTCCTGCGCTTCGACGACGCCGGCCGGATCGTCGACGTGTGGAGCTGCAACGAGCTGTTCCAACTCCTCCAGCAGCTCGGCGTCGAGATGCTCCCGCCCGCCGCGGGTGGGATCAGCGGGACCTCGGCATGATCCTGCTGAGCGGGATGTCGATTTCCCAAGGCTCCGGAACGAGGATGCCGTCGGTCATCCGGGCCTGCTCGACGTAGACGCGCTTCGCCGGGTCGAGCTTGTGGGCATGTACGACAATCCCTGACTCGGTCTCGATGCGCCAGAAGTAGGGGATGTCCGCCTCGGCGTAGAGCGCGGGCTTGAGCACCCGGTCGATGCTCCGCGATCCCTCCGAGACGATCTCGACCACCAGCATCACCTCGTGGGGCCGGTAGTGCGAGGGGTTGCGCGAGGCCGCGTCCAGCTCGGTGACCAGCACGTCGGGGATGAACGCGCGGGTCCGGGACAGTCGCACCTCGACGGCCTGGGTGACATCGAGGTCGGCGGGGCAGCTCTCCTGGAGAGCAGCCCCGAGCATCAGGGCGATCGACTGGTGGAGTCGCGTGGGGGAGGGCGACATGATGAGGTTTCCGTCCAGGAGTTCGTGACGGCGGCCGTCGTCAGGCAGGCGGTCGAGATCGTCGGCCGTCCACTCGCCCGGCGGCGGATTGTCGTCGTGCAGCGCGGCGGTCATGGCGAGCCCTTTCCGATGCGTCGTTCTCCCCAGGGTCACGCTACTCTCACCGACCCCCGGGTGGTGGTCGCGCGCGCGGGGGCCACAGGGCAGGATGGTCGGCATGACCGACCGCAGCGAGCGCAGCGAGCCGGGCGGCGCCGGCCCAGAACGTGGCCTGCCGGGCGCGGGCCTGGTCAAGGGGCTCGCGGTCACGCTGAAGACGATGACCCGCCGCTCGACCACCCAGCAGTACCCGGACGTCGCCCCCGAGCTGCCGCCCCGCTCGCGCGGGGTGATCGCGCTGCTGGAGGAGAACTGCACGGTCTGCATGCTCTGCGCGCGGGAGTGCCCGGACTGGTGCATCTACATCGACTCGCACAAGGAGGAGGTGGCGGTGCCCGGCGCCGCCCGCCCCCGCCAGCGCAACGTGCTCGACCGGTTCGACATCGACTTCTCGCTCTGCATGTACTGCGGCATCTGCGTGGAGGTCTGCCCCTTCGACGCGCTCTACTGGTCCCCCGAGTTCGAGTACGCCGAGTACGACATCAAGGACCTGCTGCACGACAAGGACCACCTGGGGCAGTGGATGGGCACCGTGCCGCCGCCGCCCGCGCACGACCCGAACGGCGAGCCGGCCAAGGAGGAGACCACCGCCGCGCGCAAGGCCGCGGTCCCGGCGGCCCCCGCCGCCCGTCCCGCCGCCCCACCCGTACGCCCCGAGCCCGAGGCCGGCGCATGACCGGTGCGGACGTGCTGCTGCTCGCCCTCGGCGCGGTGGCGGTCGGTTCGGGGGTGCTGGTGGTGGCCACCCGGCACCTGGTGCGGGCCGGTCTCTACCTCGTGGTCTGCCTCGGCGCGCTGGCCGGGATGTACCTGGTGCTCACCGCCGAGCTGGTGGCCTGGGTGCAGGTGCTCATCTACGTCGGCGCGGTGGTGGTGCTGCTGCTGTTCGCGGTGATGCTCACCCGCGCCCCGATCGGGGCCTCCGACGACCTGGACCGGCCCGGCTGGCCCGCGGCGCTGATCGGCGGCGGCACCGGGCTGGGCCTGGCGGCCCTGCTGGTCGACGCCTACCGCTGGACGGCCGTGGACCTGCCCGACGCGGGCACCGCGGAACGCCTGGGCGACCAGATCTTCCGGAGCTGGGTGCTCCCGTTCGAGGTGCTCTCGGTGCTGCTGCTGGCCGCCCTGGTCGGCGCGATCGTGCTCTCCCGCCCCGACATCGGCCGACCGAAGGCCGACGGGCCGGGCACCGACCGGCCCGCAGGGCGGCCGGGCACGGCGACCACCGGGAGCGGTCCGGGCGGCGACGGCGGGCGGTCGCGGTGAGGCCGGTCATCCCGTACGTCACCGCCGCGCTGCTGTTCGGCCTCGGCGTCTACGGCGTGCTGCGCCGGCGCAACGCGGTGCTGGTGCTGATGGCCGTCGAGCTGATGCTCAACGCGGTCAACCTGATCCTGGTCACCGCCGACACCACCGTGCGGGCGCAGTTGCCGCACGGCGGGCAGGTCTTCGCGCTCTTCGTGATCGTCCTGGCCGCCGCCGAGATCGGGGTCGGCCTGGCGATCGTGCTCCAGCTCTACCGGCTCCGGGCCAGCGTCGCCGTCGACGAGGTCCCGCTGACCGAGCGCCCGCCGACCGCACGTCCGGCCGGGCCGGCCGTGGCCGGGGTCGCCGCCGGGACCGACGCCCGGCCCGGGACCGACAGCCGGCCCGGGTCCGCCACCGGGACCGACGGCCGGTCCGGATCCGCCGACCGTCCGGAGGGGGAGCGGTGAGCACGACCACGACGCTCGGCGCGCTGCTGCCGGCCGTACCGCTGGTCGCGGGCCTGATCGGCCTGCTGCTGCCGCCCTCGCCGCGCGGCGCCGGGACGGGCGGGGACCGGGCCCGCCGGATGGCGATCGCGCTCGGCGTGGCCGGGGCGGCCGGCGCGCTGACGCTCGCCGTCGCCCTGCTGGTCACCCTCGACCGGCCGGCCGAGGCGTCCACCACCTGGGTCGACCTGGGCGGGCTGACCGTGACCCTCGGGGTCCGGCTCGACTCGGCGGCCGCGCTGGTGGCCGTCGCGGTCGCCGCGGTGGCCCTGGCCGTGCAGGTCTACTCGATCGGCTACCTGCGCCGGGGGCCGCACGACGACGTCGACGCCGACCACCGCTACCCGCCGTACGCGGCGCAGATCAGCCTCTTCACCGCCGCCATGCTGCTGGTGGTGGTCGCCGGTGACCTGATCCTGCTGCTGGTCGGCTGGGAGGTGATGGGCATCTGCTCCTACCTGCTCATCGCCCACGACCGTCGGCTGCCCGAGGCGCCGGCCGCCGCGATGAAGGCGTTCCTGGTGACTCGCGTCGGCGACGTCGGCTTCCTGCTCGGCATCGCGCTGCTGGGCGTCTCGGCCGGCAGCTTCCGGATCGCCGACGTGCTCGCGCACGACCACGGCACCGGCACGCTGACCGCCGCCTGCCTGCTGCTGCTCGCCGGGGTGGCCGGCAAGAGCGCCCAGTTCCCGCTGCACACCTGGCTGCCGGACGCGATGGCCGGCCCGACGCCGATCTCGGCGCTGATCCACGCCGCCACCATGGTCGCCGCCGGCGTGTACGCGGTGACCCGCCTCTATCCGCTGTTCGAGGCCGCCCCGGGCGCGCTGGCCGTGCTGGGGGTCATGGCCTCGGTCACCCTGCTGCTCGGCGCGTTCGCCGCCACCGCCCAGGACGACCTCAAGCGGGTGCTGGCCTGGTCGACGGTCTCCCAGATCGGCTACATGACCGGCGCGCTCGCGGTCGGCTCGCCGCCGGCCGCGCTGTTCCACCTGCTCACCCACGCCGCCTTCAAGGCGCTGCTCTTCCTCGCCGCCGGCGCGGTGATCCACGCCGTCGGCACCACGCTGATGTCCCGGATGGGCGGGCTGCGCCGCGCCATGCCGGTCACCTTCTGGTGCACGGTCGTCGGTCTCGGTGCCCTTGCGGGGCTGCCCCCGCTGTCGGGCTTCTGGAGCAAGGACGGCGTGCTCGCCGTCGCCCAGGAGGCCGCCCTGCACGGCGCCGGCCCCACCCCGACCTGGGTGGGCTGGCTGGTGTGGCTGGCCGGGCTCGTCGGCGTCGCAGTCACCGCCTGGTACGCCACCCGCCTGCTGCTGCGCACCTTCTTCGGCGAGACGCGGATCCCGTTGGCCCACCCGCACGACCCGCCCGCCGTGATGCGCTGGCCGGTGCTGCTGCTCGCCGTGCCGGCCGCCCTGCTCGGCCTCGCCGGCTTCGACTGGGCCTTCGCCCGCCGGCTGCTGCTCGCGCCCACCGCGGGCGAGCCGGGCGAGCACCTCCTGGTCCATGTCGGCCCGGAACTGCTGCTGCCGCTGGCGCTGCTGGCCGTCGGGGCGGGGCTGGCCTGGCTCCGCTGGCGGCGGGACCCGGCCGCCGACCCGGCGACCGCGCTGGGCCCGCTGCGGCCGGTCTTCGCCGCCGCGTTCCGGCTCGACGACGTCCAGCGGGCCCTGGTCGTACGCCCGACGACGGCGTTGGCCCGGGCGACACGTACGGCCGACGAGGTGGTGGTGGACGGCGCGGTCGAGGGCAGCGGCCGGGCCGCGCTCGGCCTCGGCGGCGGGCTGGCGGCCCTGCACCGGGCCGCGCTGCCACGCGCGGCAGCCGGGGTGCTCGCCGGCGCGCTGCTGATCGGGCTGGCCGCCGCCCTGATCGGAGTGGCCGCATGAGGTTCGGGGAGTTCCTGCTGGCCGCGGTGCTGGCGCTGCCGGCGCTGGGCGCGCTCGCGGTGGCCGCGACGCCCGCCGACCGGGCGGCCCGGCTGGTGGGCACGGTGGCCGCCGGCCTCACCCTGCTCGCCACGCTGCCGCTGGCTGCCAGCGTCCGACTGTGGGACGCCTGGTCCGCACCGGCGGTACGCCCCTGGCACCAGGTCGACCTGCCCTGGGTGCCCGGTCTGGACCTGCGCTTCCACCTCGGGGTGGACGGCATCTCCTGGCCGCTGGTCGTGCTGACGGCCCTGCTCACCCTGCTCTGCTGCGCCTACACCCTGTGGCGGGTGCCCGAGGGCGGCAGCGGGCGGGCGCTGGTGGCGCTGCTGCTGGTCGTCGAGGTCGGCATCCTCGGCACCTTCCTCGCCCTCGACCTCGTGCTGTTCTTCGTGTTCTTCGAGGTCGTCCTCCTGCCGATGTACGCGATCATCGCCGGCTGGGGCGGCGCGGACCGGCGGCGGGCGGCCCGCAAGTTCGCCCTCTACACGCTGTTCGGCTCGGTGCTGCTGCTGGTCGGCGTCTACACGGTGGTGGCCGCCGCGGGGACCGCCGACATCGTGGCGCTCACCGGCGGGGCCGGGCTGTCCCGGGGCACCCAGCTCGCCGCGTTCACCCTGCTCGCGCTGGCGTTCGCGGTGAAGAGCCCGCTCTGGCCGCTGCACTCCTGGCTGCCCGACGCGCACACCCAGGCGCCCACCGTCGGCAGCGTCGTCCTCGCCGGGGTGCTGCTCAAGATGGGCACGTACGGGCTGATCCGGATCGCGGTCGGAGTGGCGCCGGAGGGCGCCCGCTGGGCCGCCCCGGTGCTCGGCGTGCTCGCGGTCGCGGCGATCCTGGTCGGGTCGCTGGTCTGCCTCGCGCAGCGCGAGCTGAAGCGGCTGATCGCGTACTCCAGCGTGGGGCACATGGGCTTCGTGCTGCTCGGGGTCGCCACGCTCACCACCACCGGCATCCAGGCGGCCCTGATCGGCAACGTCGCGCACGGGGTGATCACCGGCCTGCTGTTCTTCCTCGCCGGCGCGGTCAAGGACCGTACGCACACCGGGGCGCTCGACGACCTCTCCGGGCTGCGGGAGACCGCGCCCCGGCTCGCCGGGCTGCTCGGCTTCGCCGCCGTCGCCTCGCTCGGCCTGCCCGGGCTCGCCGGCTTCTGGGGCGAGGCGTTCGCGGTGGTGGCCGCCGTCGAGGTCGGTGGGCCGCTCTGGACCACGCTGGGCGTGCTGGCCGCGCTCGGCGGGGCGCTCACCGCGGCGTACTTCCTGCGGCTGCTGCGGCGGGTGACGCACGGGCGGCCCAGCCCGGCGGTCGGGCGGCTGACCCCCGGCCTGGCCGGCGCGGAACTGGCCGCGTGGGCGCCGCTGGTGCTGCTGGCTCTCGCGGTCGGTCTGGCCCCGACCCTGGTGCTCGGCGTCGCCGAGGCCCCCGTGGACGCCCTGGTGGAGGTGCTGCGATGAGCGAGCCGGGCCGGCGGAACGGACGCGGCGAGGTGTCGGCATGAGTGAGCGGAGCGAGCGAATCATCAGGCTCAGTGCTTTGGTGCCTCATGACGGCACGCAGCGAAGCGGAGTGCCGGCATGAGTGAGCGGAGCGAGCGAATCATCAGGCTCAGCGCTCTGGTGCCTCATGACGGCACGCAGCGAAGCGGAGTGCCGGCATGAGCGCGCGGAGCGAGCGAATCATCAGGCTCAGCGGTTTGGTGCCTCATGGCGGCGCGCAGCGAAGCGGAGTGCCGGCATGAGCGTGGTGCAGAGCGTCGACAACGTGGCGCTGCTCCCGGCGTACCTGGCCGCCGGGACGGCCGTGCTGGTGCTGCTCGC
The DNA here is from genome assembly GCF_040679695.1 of Micromonospora sp. NPDC052213. Taxonomy (NCBI): domain Bacteria; kingdom Bacillati; phylum Actinomycetota; class Actinomycetes; order Micromonosporales; family Micromonosporaceae; genus Micromonospora; species Micromonospora sp. NPDC052213. The sequence goes on along the minus strand of NZ_JBFAVI010000026.1, from coordinate 50,402 downwards.
CGACCTCCTGGTCGCCCGCTCCCGGGTCACGCTGGCGACGGCCGCCGTCGGCGCGGTCGCCACGGCGCTCGGCGCGGCCCTGGTCGGCGCCGGGGACGAGCGGCGGACGTTCTGCGTCGGCCCCGACTGCTCGTACGTCTTCGGCGGCCGGGCCGCCCTGGTCGCCGCGGTCGTCGCCCTGCTCACGCTCGGGGTGCTCGCACTGTCGGGGCCGCTGCTGCGGGCGGGGCAGTCGCCGACGGGGGAGTACTGCTTCCTGCTCGCCTGCTCGATGACGGGCGGCGTGGTGCTCGGCGCGGCCGGCGACCTGATCACCCTGGTCGTGGCGCTGGAGACGCTCACCCTGCCGCTCTACGTGCTCGTCGGGCTGCGCCGGGGCAGCCTGGCCAGCGCCGAGGCGGCCGTCACCTTCTTCGTGGTCAGCGTGGTCGCCACCACGCTGACCCTGCTGGGGGCGGCGCTGCTCTACGCGGCCACGGGCGGGCTGCACCTGGGCCGGCTCGGCGCGATCCTGACCGACCGGCCGGACCTGCTCGACCTGCCGTTGACCACCGCCGCCGTGGCGCTGATCGTGCTGGGGCTGGCGTTCAAGGTGGCGGCGGTGCCGTTCCACGCCTGGGCGCCGGCCACCTACGACGGCGCGCCGCTGCCGGTGGCGGCATACCTCTCCACCGCCTCGAAGCTGGGCGGCGTGGTCGCCCTGCTGGCTGTCGTGCAGCACGCGCTGCCGGCCGACGTTACCGGCCCGGTGCTCGCCCTGCTCGCGGTCCTGACGATGACCGTCGGCAACCTGGTGGCGCTGCGCCAGCGGCGTACGGTCCGGCTGCTCGCCTGGTCCTCGGTGGCCCAGGCCGGCTACATCCTTGCCCCGCTCGGCGCGTTGGCGCTGTCCGCCGGACGCACCGCCGACGCCCGCACCGCCGCGTACGCGGCCGCCGTCGCGTACGCCGTCTTCTTCGTGGTGCTGGAGCTGGCGGCCTTCGCGGCCGTGGTGGCGTTGCGCCCGGCCGGCGCGGACGGCGGCACCGTCGACGACCTGCGCGGCGCGGGCCGGCGGCACCCGTGGCGGGCGGCGGCGCTCGGGCTGGCGCTGATCGGGCTCGCCGGTCTGCCGCCGGGCCTGGCCGGTCTCTTCGCGAAGGTGACCGTGGTCCGTTCGCTGCTGGACGGCGGCGCGGGCTGGCTGGCCCTGGTGGTGGCCGTGAACGCGGTGCTCGGCCTCGCCTACTACCTGCGGTTCACCGCCGCCCTCTGGGCCGCCCCGCCCGTGGCTCCGACGGCCCCGGTCGCCGGGCCCACCGTCCCCGCCGTTGGGGCCGCCACGCCGGTCGGCGCCCCGGCCCCCGCCGCCGTGCGGGCCGGGACGGTGGGCGCGGCGCTGGTCGTGGCGACCGTGGTGGCCGTGGTGATCGGTTTCGCTCCGCAACTCGTGCTCGACCTCGCCGCCCGCTGACCGAACCCTTCAGGCGGCGGCTCCCGCGCCCGGATTCCCGCTGATCGCGGCGGTAATCGCGGGCGGGCACTCCGGACATCCCAGGCAACTCACAGCCATGAGGCGGATGGTTGACGGGTACCGGGTTGTTGAACCGGTCGGCGGGTCCCGCGTGATCCGCGCACCGAAGGAGTGATCGTGCACCACAACCGTCTGAAGACCGCCGCGTTGCTCGGCCTGCTCACCTCGCTGATCCTGGCGGTGGGCTACTGGTTCGGCGGCAGTGGCGGACTGGTCATCGCCGTCGTCGTCTCGCTGCTGATGAACGGCGTCACCTACTTCTACTCCGACAAGCTCGCGCTGCGCTCGATGCGGGCGCAACCGGTCAGCGAGGCACAGTTCCCCGAGCTGTACCGGATGGTCCGCGAGCTGGCCACCGAGGCCGGGCAGCCGATGCCGCGCCTCTACGTGAGCCCGACGTCCCAGCCCAACGCGTTCGCCACCGGGCGGAACCCGCAGCACGCGGCCGTCTGTGTGACCCAGGGGATCACCGAGATCCTCGACTACCGGGAGCTGCGCGGGGTGATCGGGCACGAGCTGTCGCACGTCTACAACCGGGACATCCTCATCTCCAGCGTGGCGGCCGGTCTGGCCGGCATCATCACCATGCTGGCGAACATCGCCTGGTTCATCCCGCTCGGCGGTGGCGACGACGAGGACTCCCCGAACCCGATCGTGCTGCTGCTCACCATCGTCCTGGGCCCGATCGCGGCCACCGTCATCCAGCTCGCGATCAGCCGTAGCCGGGAGTTCCAGGCGGACGCCTCCGGCGCCCGGCTGACCCGGGACCCGCTGGCCCTGGCCAGCGCCCTGCGGAAGATCCACATGGGCACCCAGCGCCGGCCGCTGCCGGCCCAGGGGCAGCTCACCAGCACCGCCCACCTGATGATCGACAACCCGTTCCGGGGCGGCGGCGTGGCCGCGCTCTTCTCCACCCACCCACGGATGGAGGAGCGGGTCGCGCGCCTGGAGCAGATGGCCGCGAGCAGCGGCCCGGTGCAGTTCCAGCGCTGAGGCGTTGATCACCTCTCCGCCCGTGCCCGGCCCCGCCGGGCACGGGCGGACCGCTGTGTGAGCGTGTTAACCGTTTCATCCCAAGGCCGGCCGGCGTTAGGGTCGGAAGGGCATTCCGCTCATTACACCCCCTTGGAGGTCGACCGTGGCCGCACTGCGCCAGTACCTGGGCGTCTGGCGGATCCCCGGGGCACCGATGCTGCTGATCACCGGCATCATCGGGCGGCTCGGGATCGGGATGACGCCGCTGGCGCTGCTGCTGGTCGTCGAGCAGGTCACCGGGCGGTACTCGCTGGCCGCCGTCGCCGGGGGCATCTACGCCCTGGCCGGTGCCGCGCTCAGCCCCGTGGCCGGCCGGATCGCCGACCGGATCGGCCCCAGCCCCGTACTGCTCGGCACGGCGGTCGCCCACCCGCTCGCCCTGATCGGCCTGCTCTGGTCCGCCCGCGCCGACGCCGGCAGCCTGGCGCTGGTCTTCGTGGCCGCTGGCGTGGCCGGGGCGACGTACCCGCCGCTGACCGCCGCGATCCGGGGCGCCTGGAACGACCTGACCTCGCCCGCGTCGGGCCGGCGACAGCTGCGCAACACCGCGCTCGCCGCCGAGACCACCCTCTTCGAGATCGTCTTCGTGCTCGGCCCGCTGCTGGTCGCCGGCTTCATCCTGGTCGCCGACGCCGGGGCCGCCCTGGTCGGTTCGGCCGTGGTGACCCTCGTCGGCACCACCGCGGTGGCGCTCGGCCGGGTGATGCGGGGCTGGCAGCCGCACCCGCGCGAGCACCACACCAGGGGGCTCGGGCCGTTGCGCGTCCCCGGTTTCCCGGCGCTGCTGCTCTGTGTGGCGAGCCTCGGCATCGCCTTCGGCGCGGCCGGCGTGACCGTGCCCGCGTTCGCGACCGACTACACCTCCGACGACCCGGACAGCCTCGCCGGCGTGCTGCTGGCCGTCTGGGGTGTCGGCAGCGCGGTGGGCGGGTTCTGGTTCGGCGTCCGCAAGCCGGCCCGGAACATGACCCGGCAGTTCGCGCTGCTGCTCGCCGCGGTGGCCGGCAGCTTCGCCGTCTTCGCGGTGATGCCCACCCCGGCGGCGCTGGGCACCGCCCTGGTGATCGGCGGCGCCACGATCGCGCCCGCGCTCACCCTGGAGAACACCCTGGTCGGCCGGATCTCGCCGACCAGCATGCTCAACGAGGCGTACACCTGGGTCGTGACCATGTCGGTGGGCGCCAGCGCCGCCGGCGGCGCGGTGGCCGGCCTGATCGTCGACCACGCCGGCGGGGTGCCGTGGGCGTTCCTCTTCGCCGGGGCGGCGGTCGCCGTCGGGGCCGGGATCGCGGCCCTGCCCGCCGGCCCCATCGCCCGCGCGGAGGCCACCGCGGTACGCGCCGAGGACCTCGTGCCCGCCTGACCCGCACCGCTGGCCGCCGGCTGTTCCGGTCGCCGGTTGTCCCGGCACCGCCTGTCCCGGCCGCCAGTTGTTCCGGTCGCTGGTTGTCGCGGCACCGGCTGTCCCGGTCGCCGGCGGGGTCAGCGCTGCTGCGTCATCCGGTCGGCGAGGCGACGCAGCGCCGGCGCGGCGGTGAGCAGCGCCTGCCGGTCGGCGTCGTCCAGGCCCGCCAGCGCGGCGCCGAGCAGGTCCCGCCGGTGCCGGCCGTACGCGGCGATCCGCTCCCGCGCCGCGTCGGTCAGTTCCAGGCGGACGGTCCGCCGGTTGACCGGGTCCCGGTCCCGGTGCAGCAGCCCGGCGGAGGTCAGCTCGCCGACCAGCGTGCTGACCGTGTTGGGCGCGGTGCCCAGCCGCTCCGCGGCCTCGCGGACGCCGACGCCCGGCTGCCGCTGCACCAGCCGCAGCACCTCCACCTGCGCGTCCGGCAGGGCGACGCGGCCGGCCCGCTGGCTGGCCGCCCGGCGCAGCACCCGGTGCAGGTCGCCGAGGGCTCCGCTGAGCTGGTCGACCGTCTCGTCCGTCACAGGCATACTCTCCCCGCTGCAACAACTCTGTAGGCAGAGCTATCGTATGCGGGCCGCCGCCACGGAGGGACCGCCATGCCGCACGCCACCGCGCCGCCCGTACGCCCGGACGAGCGCGTCGCCGTGCCGACGGGACGGGCCGCCGCGGTGCTGCTGGTGCTGCTCGGCACGATCACCGCGTTCGGGCCGCTCTCCCTGGACACCTACCTCCCGGCGTTCCCGGAGATGACCCGCGACCTGGCCGCCAGCCAGGCGCAGATCCAGCTCTCCCTGACCACCTGCCTGATCGGCATGGCGGTCGGCCAACTCGTCACCGGCCCGCTCAGCGACCGCTGGGGCCGGCGCCGGCCGGTGCTCGTGGGCGTCGGCGCGTACACCCTGCTGTCGCTGCTCTGCGCGGCCGTGCCGTCGGCCGAGGCCCTGGCCGCGGCGCGGTTCGCGCAGGGCTTCGCCGGCGGCATGGGCGTGGTCGTCGCGCGCGCCGTCGTCCGCGACCTCTACGCCGGCCGGGACGCTGCGAAGTACTTCTCCCGGCTCACCCTGGTCTTCGGCATCGCCCCGATGGCCGCGCCGGCGTTCGGCAGCCTGGTGCTGCGCTTCGGCTCGTGGCGTACCGTCTTCGTCGCCCTCGCGGTGATCGGCGCGCTGCTCGCCGCCGCCGTCGCGTGGCGGCTGCCGGAGACGCTGCCCGCATCCCGATGCAGCACCGGCGGCCTCGCCGCCACGGCCGCCGCCGGCCGCTCGCTCTTCACCGACCGGATCTTCCTGGGGTACGCGCTGGCGCAGGGCCTCGCCTTCGCGGGACTGTTCGCCTACATCTCCGGATCGTCCTTCGTCTTCCAGGACGTCTTCGGCGTCTCGGCCGGCACGTTCAGCCTGATCTTCGGCGTCAACGCGCTCGCCCTGGTCGCCGTCGGTCAGGCCAACGCCCGCCTGCTGGACCGCTTCGAGCCCCGCAGGCTGCTGATCGGGCCGCTCGGGGTGGGGGCGCTGGCCGCCGCCGCGGTGCTCGCGGGCGCGCTGCTCGACGCCCTGCCGCTGGTGGCGGTGGCCCTGTTCGTCTTCGTCGGATCACTCGGCATGGTGACGCCGAACGGCACCGCGCTCGCCCTGGACCGGCACGCCGCCCACGCCGGCACCGCCGCCGCACTGCTGGGCGCCATCCAGTCGGTGGTGGGAGCGGCAGCTGCGCCGCTGGTCGGGCTGGGTGGGGAGGGCACCGCCGTCCCGATGGCCGTGGTGATCACCGGTGCGGCGATCGCCTCCCTCGCCGTCGTCCTCACCCTGGCCCGCCCGCGCCGGTCCACCACGGCGACCTCCGCCGAGGGCAGACTGTGAGCATGGCGGGGCCGGTTCCCGTCGATGGCAGGTGGCGGCCTCAGAAGTTGAAGTCCCGGATCGCGGCGCCGCCCGACGCAGCCGTCGCCACGGCTGAAGCGGTCAGCGGACGCGTACTCGTCGTCGGTGACCGGATTGCCCCGGTCCTTGCCAGCTGGGCAGCGACACTCGTCCGGGCCGCTGCCTCCGACCCGGCGCGCACCACGGAGCCCGGACGCAGGGGTACAGGCCGTCGCCGGGCCGCCGGCCGTCAGACGGAAAAGCCGAACGACGACCGACGGCAACGACGTCTGCCCAGGCTGCAGCAGGTCGACGACCTGATGATCAGCCAAGGCGGCTGAGGCTTACCGGTAGTTCGTGAACTGATGAGACACCGCCCGTGAGCAGCCGATACACCGCCATGATCGCCGCTAGGCCGTCGCCAGGCCGTCCGAGGGCGACCCGAGCACCTTGTCTACGGCTCGGCGCGTGCGGTCCTCGCTGGTCGGCATGAGGTGGGTGTAGGTGCGCAGGGTGAAGCCCGGATCGGCGTGGCCGAGGTATTCCGACAGCGCTTTGACGCTTTCCCCGGAGTCGAGCAGGACTGAGGCGTAGAAGTGCCGCAGGGCGTGCATGCCGGTGGCTCGGGACGGCTGGATGCCGGCGGCCGTCAGGGCAGGGTGCCAATAATCCCGGTTGAGCGTGTGGCGATCCATGGCGACGTTCGTTCGACCGTGAACGACCAGGTTGACGGTCACCGGAGAGCCGCCCGGCATCTCCCATGGCAGCGTTACCGGCACCGGGGGGAACTCCTCCAGGTGGCGGGTGAGGGCAGCGCCCACCGACCAGGGCAACGGGATGTCGCGCGTCTTACGGCCCTTGGGCAGCGCGTAGACGAGCCGGCTACCCACGATCTTCAACTGCCGGACCACGTGCAGGGTGCCCTTGAGGAAGTCGACGTCGTCCACAGCCAGGGCCAGAACCTCACCCTGACGGAGCCCGCAGCCCGCGCCCAGGTCGACGGCGACCCGGTAGCGCGCCGGCAGGCCGGCGCGGATGGCGAGCACCTGCTCCCGGGACCAGGGCACCACCTTGCGGGGCGGCACCTTTGGCGGCCGGACCGTCTTCGCGTGGCACGGGTTGCGGGGGATGCGGCCGTCGTCGACCGCCGCGTTGAGGATCGTGGCGACGTTGCTGTAGGCGACGACCCGGTAGGTGGTCGCCAAGCCGAGCTGTTGCAGCGAGCGGTCCAGCTCCCGCAGGTGGGCCGGCAGGATCGCCGCCAGCGCCCGACCACCGAGATAGGGGAAGATGTGCCGGCGTAGCCGCCGCTCCGTTACCTCCCGGGTTGACTCGTCGAAGGTCTGCGCGGCCAACCACTGCTCGGCGTACTGACGGAAGGTCAGCTTGCCGGCCGCCGGGTCGATGTAGGTGCCCCGCAGCTTGTCCGACTCCACCGAGACCAGGAACGCCTCAGCGGCCCGCTTCTCCTTGTCCGGAAACGACTTCGACCGCTCCCGACCATCCGGCGCGATGTACCGGACCCGGTAACGGAGCCCCTTCCCATGAAGTGGCGTCTTGACCCGTTCCGGCTTGCCGTCCGGGCGAGCAACGGTCTTGAACCAGCGGTCTTCGACGTGGGCCAACGGTGCTCCTCCCCCTAGGCTGCGGCTTGCTGCTCGAACCAGGCCCGGACAGCGTCCGGGTCGTAGCGCAGATGCCGGCCGACGCGGCCAGCGGGTGGACCCAGGCGGCGCTTGCGCCAGGTGTAGAGGGTCTGGACCGGGACACCGAGATAGGCCGAAACGTCGTCGACGGTCCAGAGCTTGGACGGCTGTGCGGTGGTCATGTCGTCTCCCGTGGTCGAGGGGTCAGGCGGCAGCCGGCGCGGTGCCGGCCGGGGTGGTGGCGAGTTCATGGGCGAGTTCTTCGCGGCCGGCGGTTCGTCGCTCTCTGGCCATGGCGGCGGCGGTGTTGGCGAGGAGGGCGTCACCCGTGGTGTGCCAGCCGACGCCGGCGAAGGTGAGGGTGCCGACGATGAGGGTGGTGTCGTCGTCGTGGTGGCCGACGGGAGGGCCGCCGGCGGCAGGGTGCTCGTGGACCTGGCCCTCGTGCCGGCGGAAACTGACCCGGGTATCCCGTAGTACTTGGAACGTCACGGAGTAGCGGCGGCCCTTGGTCAGGAAGTGGCCGCCGAAGCCGAGCATGTGCGCCCACCGGCGCAGCCGGGCGTACGGGTTGGTGCTGGCCGGTTTCGTCGGTTCGGTGTCAAGGGCGGCTTGACGGTCGGCGATGCAGACGGGGCAGGCGGCGTAGCGGGTGTGGGTGCCGCAGTCGGGGCACTCCCAGCGGTCGACGAAGCCGGGCCGGGGCCGAGGGTCGCGGGGCCGCTGGGACAGGGGGACCGGCGTGCCGGTGGGTCGGCCGATGCGCCAGCAGGCGTCGATGAGGCGGGCGGTGTGGTCGCCGTCGGGGTCGGCGTAGTCCCCGATCGAGTCGGCGGTAAGGCGGGTGGAGGTGTGCCCGGTGGCCTCGGTGCTCTTGGTGGCGTACTTGGCAAGGTAGCCGGCGACCAGGCCATCGGTGACCTCACCTTCGCCGGTGGTGCTGATCGGCCGCAGGTCGACCTGCTCGCCCCAGGCAATCGGCCAGCCGTCGGGCCGGTCAGGGTGTGCCGGGGTGTGGAAGGTGATCTGTGCGGCGGCGTGGCGGAGCGCGTCGACGAGGTCGGCGACGGTGAACCCGGCTGGCGGGGGAACGATCGCGTCGGGGTCGTCGGGGTTGACGCCGTCGAGGCGGGCGATGGCGTGGAAGTGGACCGCTCCCCGCGACTGGAGTTCGGCGACCTTCCCGGGCGAGAGCCGAACCGGCGGAACCTTGCGGACGTTGCCGGAGGCGGTGACGACTTCGACGCGGGGGATGCCGCGGCGGCGGGCGAGCTTGGCAAGGTGGCGCTGCGCGGCTTGCTTGGTGCGGTGCCACAGCTCCCCGGAGAACAGGTTCCACACAACCTGGTGCTCGTGGTCGTAGCAGTCCAGGCACAACGGCCTGCCGAGGACCGCGTCTCCGGCTTCGTGCCTGGCCCAGCAGACAGCGGGGCGGCCGTGGGGGCACAGGCCGGCGTCGCGGCGGGCGTGGCACGGTTCGGCGCGGCAGTCGCAGCGCTTCCGGTTGCCGCAGGTGTGCCGCTTGACGATCCGGACGTGGACCGGCCCGAAGGACGGTGCGGTGAACGTGGCGAACACGGCCGGGTGCGAGGCGACCGTCTCGGGGACGCCCTTGCCGCCGACGAGGCCGGCGCGCAGGAGTTGGAATGCGTCGCGTTGGTAGGTGTGGGCGCAGGAGGGGCAGACGGTGGCGCGGCGGTTGCCGCAGGCGGTGTAGATGGCGGCGTCGGGCATGCCGTCGGTGTGCCGCTGGTCCAGGACCCGGCCGGTGTTCTGCTCGACGGTGAGGAGTTGGCCGGCGAGGCGGATAGGGCGGGTGCAGCCGGCGGCGGCCCGGACGTGTTCCAGCCAGCCGAAGTAGTCCGGCCGGGTGGCGCGTTCGAAGGCGGACCCGGCGGCGGTGTAGCCGTAGACGGGCGGGACGTCGGCGTTCGAGCCCACACCCCGGGCCAAGGCGGTCCGGGGTGTGAGGTCCAGCGTCGACGCCATCAAGCCGCCACCTCGGGGGTGCGGGTGGTGATGGTGCGTTCGGTGACGATGACCCGGCAGGCGCCGCACTGGCGCTTGGCCGGCTCGTGCCGGTGACACGGGATCTGAACGGTGGTGTTGCCGCAGCGGATGGTGACCGGTGCGCGGCAGGGCCCGCCGGGGATGACGTCGACGAGCGTGCGGCGGACGTCGTAGGGGTGCCCGTCAGGGTGGGCGGGGCAGGTGTGGGTGATGTGTTCGATGTCGACGAGGTGGATGGTCATCGGGCACCTCGGGCGAGGGCGAGGAGTTGCCCGGCGACGGCCGGGGCGACGTCGAGCCGGTCGGCCAGCTCGGCGGGGGTGATGGGTGCTCCGGTGGCCTGTTCGTGCTGCACGGCGGCGAAGCGGGCCATGGGCAGCAGGTGGGCAGGGACGTCGACCGGCTCGGCGGCCGGGGCGGTGACGGGTTTTGTGTCGACGACGGCCGGCGTGACGGTCGGCTCAGCCGCCGGGGCCGGCTCGGCGGCCGGGGTCGGGGCCGTTTCGGGTGCGGGGGTGATGGCGGCCGGCGGTGTCGGCTCGGTGGTGACCTGCTCGGCCACCTGGACGCGGATCGGCTCGACCGGCTCGACGGCCGGCGTGGTGTCCTCCGACCGGGCCGGCGTCGGAGCGAGGACGAGCTTTACGAGCGCCATGAAGGCGAGAGCGGGGACGGCGGACAGGAGCCACCCGGACGGGCCGGGCTTGGCGACAGCGAGTTGTGCGGCGAGGGAGAGGCCAGCGGCGGCGATGAGCAGGAACAGCGGATAGCCGATCGGCGCGCCCGCGCGGCGGCGTCGCCGGATGGTCAGCAGGGCCGCGATGGGGACGAGTTCGGAGATGACGGCGTTGGCCCAGCCGAACCACTCCCCGGTCCCGTCCGGTGAGTTGGCGAGGGTCCAGTCCTTGACGTGGGTGAAGGACGCGGCTCCGGCGAAGCCAGCGACGGTGAGAAGGATGAGGACCAGGACGACACCTTCGACGCGGGTGCCCCGGTTGGTCGTGGTGTTCGCGGGCATCAGTGGCCTCCGTGGCAGTCGAGGCAGCAGCCGTAGCGGCGGGGGATGTAGTAGGGCTGCACCAGCCCGCACACCCGGCAGGTCCGGCGGGCGCGTAGGGCCTTGGCGATGGCCTCCCGCTGCGCGGCGGTGGCGACCCGTTTCGGTTGGGCGAGGTCGAGGCGGTAGAGGTAGGCGACGCGCTTGCCGCGCCGCCAGAGGATCTGCGCGACCGGGTCGTGTCCTCCGGGTCGGAGGCCGGCGGCACGTAGTTGCCGGCGGGTGGCCAGGCCGGCGGGTGCGGTTTGGTAGGGGAAGGTGGGGAACCCGTAGCGGGTGCCGGTCGGGTCGTAGAACTCGACGGCCAGACCGGTAGGAGCCTCGGCGAGGGTGGTCATTGCTGGCCTCCCCAGCGCTGCTGGGCGGCCTGCCGGGAGATGCCGAGGCGGGAGCCGATTTCGGCCCAGGAGTAGCCGAAGGCCCGCAGCCCGACCACGGCCTCAGTGATGGCCTGATCGATGACCGCCGACAGGTTGGTGAGGTCGCGGAGGGCTTCCACGTCGCCGGTAGCGACGCGGCGGCCGTGGGCGCGGATGATGCGGCGTGCGAAGGCAGCGAACTCGTCGTTCTCGACGACCTCCCGACGCCGCTGTATCGGGGGGACAGGCGTCAAGGTCTTCTTGACGGTGCTCATCGGTTCTCGCCTCCCTGCTGCTGGAGGCGGTCCCACTCGTCAGCGGCCGTCTCAAGGGCCGTAATGACCTGCTCGGCGGTGCGGCCGGGGTCGTCGTTCCACGAGTACGGGGAGGTGTGCTCGTCGATAAGGAAGCCGTCCTCGTCGATGGCGCAGATGGGCTCGTGGTCGTCGAGGAAAGCGGTGAAGACACCGACGGCGGTGCGGAAGGTGACCTGGGTGTCGAAGTCAAGGCTGTAGAAGTGGTCGACGCGGCGGCCGGCGCAAGCAATGCCGATGGCCCCGACGGCGCAGGCCGGCGGGGTGAGGGTGTCGGTGTTCTTGGCGTAGTAGGTGCCCTGGTGCCAGCCGTGCCGGCGCAGGTAGAGGGCAGCCATCCGCAGCAGGTCAGCCGGGCTGACCGCTACTGCGGTGGGTGGGTTGTGGGTAGCCTTCATGGCAGCCACGTCCTTTCGGGGCTGTTGGCGGGAGGTCGGCAGGACCAGCTCTGCTGGCAGGCGGATGGACTGGTCCTGTCGGCCGATTAGTGGGTGCGGAGCCGCAGGTAGCGGCGGTGACGGGTGTCGTCCGGCCCCATCTGGTGGGGTGCGGAGACGAAGACGAGCCGGCCCGTCTGGGCGGCGGCGTGGAGCATCACGGCCAGGTCCTCGGGACTGCCGACGATCCACATTTCGGTGTACTGAGCGGCCCGCTGGTTGCTGGCGCGGGCGTAGGCGCGTTCGCGGGTGGTCATGCCGCAAGCCCCAGGTCCGGGCGGTGGCTGTCGGGGGCGGATAAGCGGTTGGGTCGGCGGATCCAGGCGGCGTAGTCGGCGATGCCGGCGATCTGGCCGTCGGTGAGGTAGGCGACCTTGATGCGGCGGGGAACGCCGCCTTCGGCGATGAGGTAGGCCGCGCCCTGGTTGGTGGGCTGGATGTCGGTGGCGGAGTAGCCCTGCTCGGCCCAGCCGTGCCCGAGGACGATGTTGGAGCTGTTGGGTGTGGTGCAGCGGAACGCGGCCCGGTAGCCGAACAGGTCCCGCAGCGACGTGGGGATGATGTCGAACGACGGCCGCTGGGTGGCGGCGACGACGGGGATGCCGGCGGCGCGGCCCCGGGCGACGAGGTCACGCAGGAGGGCGACGAACTCTTCCTGTTCCTGCTTCGATCCGACGGTCGCGCTGTAGAAGGCGATTTCGTCGACGAGGACGGTGATGACGGTCAGGCCGTCGAGGGCGGTGAGCTTGCGGCGCCCGTGAGCGCGGAGCCAGGCGTAGCGGTTGTTCATCACGACCTGGAGCCGCCGCAGGACGGCGAGGGCTTCGGTGATGTCGGGGCCGATGAACGCGTCGGCGCAGTCTTCCCACTGGCCCAGCTCGACGAGCTTGCCGTCGAGCAGCACGAGGCGGGAGTCGACGGAGAGGGCGGCGTGGGCGGCGATGCAGTTCAAGAGGCCGCTTTTGCCTCCGCCGGGTTCGCCGCCGGCGAGGAGGTTGCGGTAGGCGAGGGTGATGTAGACGGGCTGACCGAACTCGTCGATGCCGACGAAGATGGGGTCGAACATCGACAGGCCAGGCCCCACCGGAACCCCAGACGTTGGGGCGGTAGTGGTGGTCATGAGATGCCCTCCTTGGGCTTGGTGGGCGCGAGGAGCCACACGAACGAGCCGAGATGGCTCCCCGCGTCCCAGGTGTGGTGGTGGGTTAGATCCAGTCGGAGACGTCGTCCTCGGGCGTCGAGGACGTAGCCGCGGGCTTGCTGCCGTTGGCCGTCGTGGCCGGCTTCTTCGCGGCCGGCTTGCCCTGGCTGGGCAGGGTGATGGTGGGGGCGTCGACGTCGGGCAGGTCCAGAGCCGTCGGCACGACCGGCGTAGGCCGGTCGGCGGCCGGGGTGTCCGGGTTGATGACGTCGACCAGCGGGGAGCCCACGTTCGCGGTGAGGACTTCGCGGCGTTTGATGTCGAACCGCAGGTAGGCGGAGTTGCCGTCGGAGGCCCGCTCGACCAGGGCGGTGGAGGCGTGGCAGGCGACCGCGATGCGATCGAGACGCCCTTCCAGGTCGGCCAGGGACAGGCCGGGGCGGAGGTAGATCCAGACCCGCTCGCCGACGGGCGTCGGGCGAGCCCACAGGATCAGCGGCAGGCTGCCGGACTGGTTGGCGATGATGAACTGCGCGAAGCACATGCGCAGCCGGTGGCGGACCACGAAGCACCAGGTCCAGGCGACCACCGCGCGGCGGGTGACGGGGATGGTGGCGGGGACGCCGACGACTAGGGCGACCACCAGCAGGGTGACCGGGCCGGTGGTGTGGTTGACGAGCTGGGTCCAGAAGGTGATGGCGGCGGTGGTGAGCACGATCTCGGGAAGCCACCACCACAGCAGCCGCAGCACCGGCCACACACGGACCAGCACCCACGCGAGACCGCCGGTCGGCACGCCGATCAGCGCACCCACGACGAGGGCGACGATGGGGTGCATGTAGGAAGCGGCCACCACGGCCGCAAGCAGGCCGACGATGACCGCCGTCAGGATGAACGCCAGGCGAGCCTTCCTGGCCGAGGAACGGTGAACCTTGGCCTCAATGACCGTCACCGTTCCCGTGGTCTTGCCGCCGAAGGAGCGACGAGAGCTAGACTTGGACACGACGAGTCCTCCCTTGCACGAGGGTGGATGAGTTGGAGGGCACGGGGTCGGCAGGTTTGGACGCCAGTACCGACCCCGCGCCAGCTCTTACGGGGTGTGACCACCGGTCGTGGTCACCAGGCCGGGAACGTTGGACGCCAGAGCCGTCCCCGGACTGCCTGTTCAGTTGGATGGATCAGCGGACCTCAGCCGCTTGGAGTTGCCACGGACACCAGTGGCAGACACAGCACGGTGACCGAGGACCTACTTAGCCGCCGAGTTACCAGCCTTCGGCTTCAGCGAGATGGCGCGGAACGCGACGCCGTTACGCCCGTTGGTCGCCCACGGAATGGCCTCCAACTGCTCGACAGCGACGAGCTGACCCACCGTCACGCCCGGCTTCTCACCCGCCGTGGTGATGGTGATGATCTCGCCGCCGGTCTCGTCGAGAACGAAGACCTGGGTGGACCACATGGGCCGGCCAGTGTTCTTCTCCGACCGCTGGTTGCCGTTCTGGTCGTTCTTCGGCTCCGGGTCCTTCGTCACCTGGACCTGCTTGCTCTGGGTGTCCACGTACAGCTTCACAACAGACCTCCTGTGTCTAGGCGCATCCCTTGTTGGATGACTGCCTCACCATCAAAGTACCAACTGAGTTGGTATTACGCCAGGCTGTCGCCGGAGTTCTTCCGGGCGTTTCGCTGGCACCCACAACGATCGCCTCCACTGTGGTCAAACGACAGGTGTCACTGCGGTGACAGGCCAAAGTCCCCTCGCCGTGCCCCCTTGATCGGGGCGATACTGGCGGTATGGCTGACATGGCTGCTGACCTCGATCGACCTGCCTGGGCAACCAGGCTGAGGGCTGAGCGCACCGCGCGGGGGTGGTCGCAGGGGGAGGCGGTCCGTGCGATGCGGGCGCACGCCGCTGAGCGGCTGCCGGCCGACAGCACGTTGCTTCGGAACTGGAAGCGGTGGGAGGCGGGAGGTACAGAGCCCGACGGCTTCTACAAGTCCCTCATCGCGAAGACGTTCGGCACAGTCACCGCCGCATTCTTCCCGCCCGCGACATCCCACGAGGCTGACGCGGAACTCATCGCGGCCACCGGCATGGAGACCGTCGAGATCCTCGCCCGCTTACGCAGCTCTGACGTCTCAACCGCCACGCTCGAAGCGTTGCGGATAACGGCCGACAGGTTGTGCTGCGAGTACCCATACATGGCGTCAGAGCAGCTACACGTAGAGGGGCGCGCATGGCTGCGCCGGATCACCGCTCTGATGGACCGCCGGCTAACCCTCGCGCAGCACCAGGAGGTGCTAACCCTGGCGGGCTGGGTTGCGCTGCTCGTCGGCTGCGTGGAGTACGACATGGGGCAGCGTTACATCGCGGAGGGCACGCGCAAGGCCGCATTGACACTCGGCGAGGAAGCAGGCAATGCCGCCATCTCAGGCTGGGCCTACGAAATGCGAGCCTGGTACGCGCTGACGCAGGGCGACTACCGAGGCGTCATCGCGGCCGCAGAAGCAGGCGAGGCAGTGGCGGCCCACGACGGCGCAGCCGTGCAGTTGGCCGCGCAGCGGGCCAAGGCTTGGGCGCGGCTTGGCGACCGGCGGCAGGTCGAGACAGCACTGGACAAGGGCCGCACGTTGCTGGAGTCGTTGCCGTATCCCGAGGACACCGACCATCACTTCGTGGTGGACCCCGCAAAGTTCGACTTCTACGCGATGGACTGCTACCGGATTGTCGGCGAAGACCGCCTCGCCGAGATGTACGCCCGCGAAGTGATCCGTTCGTCGACGGAGCCGGACGGCACCGAGCGCAAGCCGATGCGTAACGCAGAAGCTCGGATCACGCTCGGGGTCGTAGCGGCCCGTGCTGGAGACCTCGATCAAGCCGTGTCCTACGGCCGACGGGCACTGGAGGGGGAACGCCAGTCACTCCCGTCCCTGCTGATGTGCTCCAAGGAACTGGCGACCCTGCTGCGGGCGCGGTACCCGAAGGAGCCGGAAGCTGTCTCGTACCTGGACGAGGTGCGAGCCCTCAGCGCGAGTTGACTTCGTCGGCGTTCTCGTCAGCGACAGCGCGACTGGGACGACCACCGACGCCAGGGCGAGGCCGGCTCTCGTGCCAAGACACCACCCGGCTCGGGCGCCACATGTGCGTACGTCCAACGGTCGCGTCCGGCTCCGGCATCTGGCCCCGCTTCCGGTAGTTCGTCACGGTCGCAACCTTGACGCCGAGGTACGCAGCTACGTCGGAGGTTGTCCACCACTCCGCGGTCGTGTCCGGGCCAGTTCCCACAGCTCCATTCTCGCATCACGAGGACCGCTAGAAGCCTCCCAGCAACCCTGCCTGCCTTCTACCGCCACAAACCACAATGTTCGAACGCCTGTACGATCCAGCCGTGGCAAAGGAGTTGGTCGCGCGCTGGTGGAACGGGACATGGGGGCGGCTGACCCGGCGTGACGTGTGGCTCGCCCGGGAGGTCCGGTGGCACGTTGTTGCCAGGGCCGGCGACTCGGAGACGGGCAAGGTGCTCCGGTGGGAGTTCGACACCGAGGACGAGGCCCGACAGATGGTGAGGCGTCTCGTCCAGGCCGACAGCGGCCAATGGCGGGAGCAAACCGGCGACGCAGCCACACAGCCCCCGAGGTGAGGCCGGCCCGGCTGCCGGCGATGTGGTTCAAAGTTTCTGTACGTCTTCAAGGCGGCCCTGAACGGGCCGCACGCGCCGCCGCCTGGGCGCGCGTCCGTCGCTCCGCTGGCGCTCCGACTCCGGCCACGCAACACGCCCGGCGGCTGGCGCGGAGAGCGGAAAGCCCGGAGGGGCCGCCGCATGACGACAGCAGCGTTAACCGGGTGGTGGTAGGCCGGCAGCCGGCCGGGCCGCGCGGCCACGAGCCCGCGCGGCGTGGGGGAGCGCACGCCGGCCGCGTCGGCGAGCTGGCGGCGGTCGCGGGGGGCGGCTACTGCGCCTCCGGCGGGGGCGCTCCGGCTCCAGGATGGTCGGGGCTCCGTCGGCGGGTGCCGGGCCGTGGGTGGTTGCGGTAGGCCATCCCGTCTGCCATCGACCCGGGCAAGCCGAGCAGACCACCGCCCGGCCCGCCAGCGTCCGAACTTGCGTCAAGGTCCGCTTGACGTGGCGGGCCGGGCGGCGGCCCGCTCCCCAGGAGGGCGGGTCGACGGCAGACGGGATGGCATCAGGGTCGGCCGTTGGGGGTGGCTCGCCCAAAGGCTCCACTGCCCACCCTGGCGCTCATCTGGGAGGCTCAAGCCCTCCCAGATTAATCCAGTGGGTGACGAGGTCGGTATCGCGTTCTTTTGCGGTCAACGCCTGCTCTAATTGCTTCTCCGCATCCTCAACGACCTGGCGGTGGCTTTCATCGACACGAGCATCGAGCTCACGCTTACGGTCAGACCAGCCCGGGAGCACCTTGTCCATCAGCGCGCCCTGTTCTTGAAGGAGCGCAGCGTGGCTCTCGGCAGCCTTTTGATGTGTTTCCGTGATCTCAAGCGGGTATCGTCGCAACACGACATAAGCGGCATCTAGAACAATTCCGGCCGAGCATTTTACTCCGTAACGCAGCGCAAGTGAGACGATTAGGTCGTCTGCGGGCTTCTCGGCGGGCTGCCAGTCGAGCTTACTGAGGTCTGCCCCATGCGCTACCGCTAACTCGATCGCTCTCGCTGACGACTTTACCCGGGCCATACTGCGGTCCGGCCTAATCAAGTGCAGCATTCGTGCCCCTTTCTGGCTCAATGCCTCGACGCTACATGCCACTTAGGACTCGCGCCCCGCCTGACGCCAGGCGAAGTCATCTGTCGTAGGCGTGACGGACGCGAGGGGCTTTGCTGAACCAGGCAATTCCGATTAAATTGCCCAAAACCCTCCTCTGAGATCGCATCTTCCGCCCTGCGCGACCTTCCGCTAGCGTGTCGCTACATGCAGTAGCCGCCCGGGGAGGGGCTCATGGCCAGCACTGACTTCTTCGCGTCAAAAAAGGCGGCCGCCGTCTTCAAGCACGGCATCCTGAGCAGGTACCCGGTCGTCTTCGCATCGAAGACTGGCAAGAGTGTCGAGGGAAACCGAGTTGTCTTCCTCGATGGATACGCTGGCCGTGGAGAGTATGGCGACGGCCAGCCAGGTTCGCCGCTGCTGCTGTCGCGGTGTGCTGAGTTCGTGAAGGGTTACCGCAACGTGCTGGGGTTCTTCGTCGAGCAGAACCCGGATAACTTCGCCAACTTGAAGCGCGTACTCGACGAGAAGGGTGGCGACGCTGAGCGGATCGTCCGGTGCGGCTCGGTTGACGAACACCTTCCTGAGGTCCTAACGCGAGCCCAGGGCGCATCGCTGTTCGCCTTTCTCGATCCGTTCGGCCCTGCGTTGGACTACGACGTTCTCAAGGCCGCCCTGCTGGGACGGCCATCGTGGCCGCCTACTGAGGTCCTGTTGCACTTCAGCGTGTCGGCCGTTGCCAGGATGGGCCGGGCGGTCCAGGTAGCCCGCTCGAAGCGCGGCGATCTCTCGCCTGCTGATCAAAAGACCGCCGATCGGTTGAACCGCTTCCTCGGCGACGACTGGTGGCAAGATCACTTCGCCAGGGTCCGCGACGAAGGCGATGACCAGCGGGCGACAGAGATTGCCCTGGAAGTATGCGAAAGATACGAAAAGCTCCTAACGGCCGGTACGGAATACCAGGCGATCAAGATGCCAGTACGACCTAGGCCGGACCTGTTGCCGAAGTACGTGTTAGCGCTGTTCACGACGAGCAACGAAGGCGCATGGCACTTCGCGGACTCCCTGGGTAAGGCGGGCGTGGAGTGGTCCGTGGCGTGGAAGACGGAGCAGCTCCGTAAGGGGGAGAAGTACGGGCAGGGCTCGCTGTTTGGCGACGACGAGTTGCCAACGATCGAGGGTTACAGCAAGACGCATAGCCCGGAATGGACGAAGATCATCAAAGCGAACCTTGAGCGGCTGCTCGACGAGCGGGGGTCCTTCTGCCCTGCCGACCACGTCCCGGAGGTCTACGGCACGACGTTAGGCCAGGCTGGCACCCCTCATGTGCGGGCCGCCGTAAAACTCCTGAGCGGAACGTCTGTGGCGAACACCGGCAAGGGCGACTTCTGGAAGGAGCAGCTGCGGCGCCCGTAGGGCGGCCGGAGCCCTTCGTCGAGTGCCTCTACCCGATTGAGGTCAGTTCCCGCGCCGTCGGCATCTCGTCCCATGTCCGGCCGTCCAGTTCCCGACCACCGGCCTTTGGTGTTCTGCCGCCCCACTGCTTGAAGAAGAACGCTGTTCCCTCGGCGGTGCACTGATCGCGCAGGGATCGCACCCAATCGGGATCGACGGGGCGGCAGCCGGAACCAGACTCGCCACCGGCAATCAGCCAGTCAATACCCTCAAGGTTGAGGTCATCCAGCGGGCCGAGCAGCGGCTCGGCCGAGACGAACCGAACGACGGCGGGCACCTGGCGGAGGTGGTCGATGCGCTCTGTCTGTTCATCGTCCTCGACGGAGACGCCCATCCAAACATTGGCCGGCCAGGTCAGCCGGGGAGCGAGTTTGGCAAGTCTCGCTGCTCGCTTCGTGAGTACCTGGTAGGTGTGCTGCGGGGTCGCCGCCATAACCTCAAATACCTGCTCGACGAAGTCGAAGGGCACCCTCGCGTGGAACAGGTCGCTCATCGAGTTGACGAACACCACCCGAGGCTCTCGCCACCTCAGCGGCAGAGTCAGCTCAGTGGGATGCACCGCGACTCCGAAGCCCGGTCCCGACGTACGCGGGTCGCCGTCCGTCTGGTACTTGGCGGACCCCATAGCCTTCAGCCGCTTCGCCAAGGTCAACGCGTAGCAGTGATCGCAGCCGCGCGAGATGCGGTCGCAGCCAGTAGTCGGGTTCCACGTGGCTTCGGTCCACTCGATAGAGCTCTTGTCTGCCATCACCACTCCCCGGCCGGTTGGAACGATTCTGTCGAACGTGCGTACGGATTGAAAGGCGCGGAGGCGATCTTTCTTGCCGAGCGAGCAACGAACGCGCAGTTGCCCCTGCTTAGATCGACCAACGCGCAAGGCCCAGAGGGAGACGCGGTCAGGCCGTCACCAGGCCGTCGCAGGCCGAGTGCTGGCGACCAACGACGACCACTGGTGACGACGTCTGCCCAGGTGACAAGGCGTGGTCGGCGCGATAACCAGGCCGGCCAGGCACGCCTTACCTGTAGTTCGTGAACTGGAGGGCGACGCCGAAGTCCTCGCCCTTGAGCAGCGCGATGACGGCCTGGAGGTCATCCTTCTTCTTGCCGGTGACCCGGAGCTGGTCGCCCTGGATCTGCGCCTGGACGCCCTTCGGGCCCTCGTCGCGGATCTTCTTGCTGATCGCCTTGGCCTTGTCCGAGTCGATGCCCTGGATGACCTTGCAGTCGATCTTGAAGGTCTTGCCCGACGAGCGCGGGTCGCCGGCGTCCAGCGACTTCAGCGAGATGTTCCGCTTGACCAGCTTCTCCTTGAAGACCTCCAGCGCGGCCCGTACCCGCTCCTCGGTCTCCGCCTGGAGGCTGATCGCCTCCTCGCCCGACCAGGAGATCTCGGCGCCGGTGCCCCGGAAGTCGAACCGCGTCGCGAGCTCCTTCTCCGCCTGGCGGAGGGCGTTGTCGACCTCCTGGCGGTCGACCTTGCTCACGATGTCGAACGACGGGTTCGCTGCCATGCTCATGCTCCTGCTGTCCGGCGGTTTGTGGTCCTGTGTCCCCCGCTGACCAGCGGTACGACCCCCTGACGGTACCCGGTTGCGCTCCTGCCGGGGGGAGCCGCTATCCTTGCTACCGCTGCCGCGTTACGACGCGGTGGGGTGCCCTGGCGGGTTGCCCGAGCGGCCAATGGGAGCGGACTGTAAATCCGTCGCGAAAGCTACAGAGGTTCGAATCCTCTACCCGCCACCAGGAGCACCAACGGCCCCTGACCAGCAGGAATGCTGATCGGGGGCCGTTGTCGTTGGTCCCACTGTGTCTCACCCGAGACCGTTCGATCTCACTGGTTGTGTCGCATACGTGTCGCCGTATGCCGCTCCGGGCGCTAGCTGAAGTGGGCGAACGAGCCTGGCTCGCCGCCGGCTCAGTCCGAGAGGCTACGGATGACCGCTTGCCTGCCGGCCTCCGTCAGGCGAGGCCGAGGAATCCCTCCACCCCAACTGCCGGTGCCCGAGATGTAGCCCGCATCGCGCAGCTCGTTGCTGAGCCGGGCAACGCTCTGGTCCTGCCGATCGAACCCGAGGTCCTCGGCGATCTGGCCGAGGTTCGGCGACTGACCCTCCCGTTCCCGGTCATAGAGCGCGCTCAGAAACGCGAGGCGACGCCTCTCATCCTCACGAATTTGATCATGGGTCGGCAATTCGGTCCTCCTTGCGTCGTTTCAAACCCGAAGGCTAAATCGGGGGTGAGACATTCCCGCGTGTCGGTGACGCGCGACACATAATCTGAAGCAGTCAATATATGAACTAAACTCTGCTATTGCCGAGTGCGTGTTCAATCCGAGTGCGTGCCGCTTCCTCTTGCCCGTAGATGCACTTCGCGTACACCCGCATCAAAACGTGCACGCTGTGCCCGGCCCACTCGGCGACCTGGGTAGCCGGCACGCCGGCGTTGAGCCAGAGCGACACGGCGGCGTGCCGCAGGTCGTACGGCCGGCGGGCCAGCGGTGAGCGCTGCTGTGCCGGCGTGAGCACCTTTGCCCGCGCGTCCCGCCATGCTTTCCCGTAGGTGTTGTTCGGGATCGGCTGCCCGGCGGTGGGCACGTACCGACCGCCGGGGCCGCGCCGGGTGACGAACAGCTTGCCGTTCGATCCGGGCGGGTACTCCTTGACGTGGTGGTCGAGCAGCCGCACCAGCGGCGGCGGCACCGGCACATCTCGCGTGGCCGCCTTTGCCCGGTGTTTCAGCCCACGATCCTCGGCGGTGTCGTTCCCGTCGCTCCAATCTCGGCCCACGGCCACCGTCGAGCCGGTCAGGTGCAGCACGCCCCACCCCCCCCACGCTGGGCGGGCCGCTCGTACTCGTCCTCGCGTAGGTGGAGCACTTCCTCGGGCCGCAGCGCGGCGTAGTACATGCAACCGAAGAACGCCTCTAGCTCGGGCACCGTACGCCCCACCTCGGCGAGCAGAGCCCGCGCCTGATCGGGGTTGACCACGGCCCGCCGGTCGACCTCATCGGCAGTCTTCGGGGCGGTCCAGCTCACCAGGGACATCGGGTGCGCGTCGAGTAGCCGCAGCTCTACGGCGCGGATTGCCGCCGAGTTGGTCGACGTGCTGCGGCGGCATGGCTTCGACGTGCCGCCGGACCTCGCCACCGAGTCGGACCCCGCTTGAGGTGCTACGCCGCACCGGTGCGGCCGGCGATCAGGGCGCCACGCGAGTGGTAGAGGAGGCGCTCTGTGCCGCCGAGCGCCGGGCCGTCGATACTGCCCGAACAACGCCGTACGGTCGGGAGGTTATCGTGGCGGCCCGGCAGGCCGGGCTTCCCGTGGCGGTGGTTAGCAACAACTCTGCCGGGGCGGTGACTGCCTACCTGGCGGCGCACCGGCTCGCCGGGCACGTATCGCCGGTGGTCGGTCGGGCATATGCCGAGCCGGCCCGTATGAAGCCCAACCCGGAACCGCTCCTGCAAGCCGTCCACGCCATCGGCGGGTCGCCGAGCCGCTGTGTCCTTGTTGCTGACTCGCTGTCCGACATCGAGGGAGCGCGCGCCGCTGGGGTTCGGGTGATCGGCTACGCGAACCGGCCCCGGAAAATTGAGGCGTTTCGGGTCGCCGGGGCTGACGTAGTGATCACGAGCATGGGCGATCTTGCGTGCGCTTTACTCGGGGCTGAGGTGGACGGCATGCGCTAGAAGGTAGGGGGTGGAGTTGCCAGTAGTACAACCCTCGCCCCGGCCCGATGTAGGTATCCCGGTCGGCTCCCTCCCGGCCATGGACGGTCCAGTGCCGGCGCTGCGGTTGTGGGGTATCCGCCGGTCGATCATTCTGGCTGTTGTAGCCGCGCTGCTGCTGGTCGGAGCCATGGTTGCCGCCGCCCTTTGGTACGCGGGTTGGCCTAGCATCAAGCGGGACGCGACCGTCACACCAGGTACGTTGTTCGACCTCTTGAAGCTCGTCTTCGCCGTCGTGGCGGGCATTGGAGGCGTCGCGGCTTTGGTGGTCGCCTATCGTCGGCAACGAGTCGCAGAGCATACGAGCGCATTGGCTGAATTCGCTCACCAATTAGCACATGCTGCTGACCTGCGCGCCGAAGCAGCTAGAGCACTTGCTGAGGCGGCCGACGAACGGGCGAAGATCGAGACCGACCGCAATGGGGTCCGACTATTTAACGAACGCTTCGCCAAGGCTTCGGAGCAGCTTGGATCGGACAAGGCGGCGGTTCGCCTCGCTGGAGTGTATGCCATGGCTGGACTTGCTGACGACTGGCCACAGGGCCGTCAGACATGCATCGACGTGCTCTGCGCGTACCTCCGCATGCCGTACGTTCCGCCACCCGAAATCGGCGATGAACAGGCCCGGCCTGCGACTGCCGAAACACGCGAAGAGGTTGGGCAGCCGACGCTAGCCGCGCGCGAAGAGCGCGAAGTGCGTCACACCGTGGTTCGTGTGATTGGGGCGCATCTACGCCTTCCAGAGGAAGATCCGTTCTCTTGGTGCGGTCACGACTTCGACTTCACCGGTGCGGTATTCGACGGGGGTGATTTTAGTCGAGCGAGATTCAGTGGCGGCAGGGTGTCCTTTTACGGCGCGAATTTCGCAACGGGGTGGGTAGACTTTCGCGATGCCGAGTTCAGTGGAGCGTTGGTATCCTTCACGAGGGCAACATTTAGCGGTGCGCGCGTGAGCTTTGAGAGGTTGTCCCTCACTGCTGGGCATGTGTCCTTTTTTGCGGCGAAATTTCTCGGCGGGGAGGTAAACTTTGATGAGGCCGTCTTCGATACTTGGGATTATGTGTCCTTCATCATGGCCAAGTTCACTGCGGGTACAGTGTCCTTCAAAGAGGCGAAGTTTACCAAGGGGCCGGTGCAATTCGAGCTCGCTGAGATCGGCGGTGCCCGACTGGCATTCGACGCTGCGGAGTTCCGCCTTGGGTCGCAGGTTTCATTTCTTGGGGCGAAGCTCAGTAGTGGAGAGTTGTCGTTCGAAAGAGTGAGATTCACTGATGGTGGTTTGGTGGTCCTCACGGGAGCCGACCTCGCAGTCCCGCCCAAATTTACCCCCGAGGCAGATGGTCGGCCGCCGAAGGGGCTGATCTTCGGCCAGAGCTCAGACGTGTCGGATATGGGTCGCCGAGCGGCATGCGAGGAGTAAACGCGCTGGTCAGGGCTCTGTAATTGGCGCTCTGTAAATCCGTCGGGAAAGGTACAGAGGTTCGAATCCTCTACCCGCCACCAGGAGCACCAACGGCCCCTGACCAGCAGGAATGCTGATCGGGGGCCGTTGTCGTTTGTCCGGCCGAGTCCGGCTGCGTCCAGCCGTTGACGACTGGTTGTGGGCAGATCGTGGGCAGGTCGATATTGCCTCTGAGCGCTCCTCTGGGGCTGCGCCTGTTGGTGTTGGCGGCGCTTGCTGGGCTGGCGTGGGCCGTGCGCGTAGGGACGGGCTGAGGGCTCCGCGCTGGCGTGTCGTTGGCTACAGAAGGTAGGCCGGGGGGCAAGCCAGTCCCGGGGTTGGACTGGCGTGGCAGCCGGAAGCCCCGACCCCTCGATCAGGGCGACCCCTCCGGCTTCCGTACCGCCTGGCCGTGCTCGTGCCGCTCTTGTGCATCAGCTGAGTTTGGGGGGCGGCGGTCCGGCGGCAGTCGGTGGCTTTCCGCCCCGGCGCCGAAGGCGGCCAGGGCGGCTTGCCGCCGGCCGGCTCACCGCCCCCGCGTCGCGCGGAGCGCGGCGCCTTGATCCAGAAGAGCAACTCGGCAGTACTGCCGCTGCGCACGGCGTTCGGTGTGCACCAACGCCCGGAACCGTTCGTTGACGGCAAGCTGGCTGTCGTACCTCCGGCTCATACTCCATCAAGTCCGCCAGCACTTGGAGGGGAACGGTGTGACGAAGGCGCTCAGGGCAAAACGTGCCCGGAGTGCGACGTCACGGTGACCATGGTGAGCGAATCTGAGGGACAGGACATCTCCAGGGGCAGGATCCGGGCGGGGAACCACTCGCGAGGAGCTGCTGAGCTGTGCCGACATCAGCACAGGCTCCCCCGGGACGGACGCACTGATCCAACTGAAGGGCTTGCCCAGATGTCTTCGGTTGGCCCCTTTAGTGTTCCGTCCGCCGGATCTCAGCCGGCTACCGCCTGCCACCAGGTAGTACTCGCTGGGTTGGCATCGGGCATGGCGATCAAGGCAGAGAACCGGTACACTAGAACATGCGTTCGAAACGTTCAGACGGATTGCCGACAGACGGTGTCGACCTCGCGAGTCGGCCGTTACATTGCCGGGGTGCCTAGCCAGTCTCCCCGTGTTGCCGACGTGTATATGTCGAACAATCGGGTACTACATTCTGATGATCCTCGCCCGAACCGGGCTGTGGGTGTAGTCCGAGAGAGCGCCGCTGGGAAGGTTGTTGTGCTTGGGCGTACTACTGACACCAGCAAGGATGGCGTTCAGACGCCAGCCGGGGTCCTGCCAGATCTCGATGAACCTGGCGTGTTCGCGCTTCGCTTTCAGCGGGTGATTCCTGTGAGGCGCTTTGGTGCCAAGGATCTTCCTTTCGTCGGCACGCTTCCCGAGCCTTACCGCACCCAGATGGGAACCGTGCTTGCGGACGCCGCCCTTGAGCAAAAGCTGAAAAATCTGAGATTCAATAGGTCGAGTTAGGAAGGAGAGCCCAATGAACGATGCCGTCACTCTCCTGTCCCGCGAACTCGATGAGTTGGAGCGCGGGAGCCTGCAAGAGCGGATCTTGTTCAGGCGGATAAACTCGCCACGGAACGCGCTCCCGGCGCCAGGGCAATGCTGGTCGATTCGCTGGGACGACGCGAGGGTTATCGCAGTCATCAGCGCTGTTTCCGATGATTTCATTCTTGCTTTTCCAGCCACCGTCACGGACCTGATGTCAGACGGGCAGACCGTCAACGCCAAGCTCGCCGATCTGGATGTCAGTCTAACTATATGGTGGGGGACTGAAACAGGATTAGGGTACCAAACATTAGATAGCTACCTGGGCGATGCGCTCGACAGTAAATACTGTGAGCAACTCCGTGAGAGCTTCATCCAAGGGGTCGTGGACGAGTCGATCGGCACGGATGACGGCGTTGACCGTGCGGCCATTATTGCCGAGGCATTCGCACGCCTTAGTGACGAAGAATGGTCGGAGGACGCGGAGCTTGCTGAGGCTCCGAACCTTTCTGTGATCCTCCAAAGTGCCAACCTTACGCCGAGCGCTTTGGCTGGGCTGCTTAACACCACCACTCCTGATGCCCTCGCAGTCCTAAGAGGGGACCGAGCGCTTACCTCCGCAGAGATTATTGCTCTCGGTGATGGGGCACGAATGAACGTCCAGGTATCCGCTGGGCGCCTCACTGAACGTCTGCAAGCGTTGGTGCGTGTTCTCAGCGACCCTGGTCGAAAGCGGCAAATCAGAGCCTTGGCAGAGGCGCGAGGCGAGGACGAACGGGTCGCGCGGCTCCATATCGCACGCGACGTAAGGCCAGTGGCCGCCAGACAAACGGGGAACGTTGAGGTGCCCGATTGGGGGACGAGGGTAGACCTCTATCTACGTCAGCACTTGCCATCATAGGCTGACTTTCCAGTTGATCCCGTAGGGGTGTCCGTGGCGGAGTCTTTCGATCTTCAGCGCCTCAATGATGGTCGGTATTTGACCTTCCAAGTCCAAGCGGCAGCCCAGCGATTGTGCGACAACCTCGATCAACTCAAGCCAGGAGCGGTAAGCCGCCTGCAGGCGGACGCATGGCAGGAAGCATCGAATTGGTCAGAGGTGGTTGTGCGTGAGGTATACGCAGACATTGCAGGTGACTGCTCAGTTGCGGGACACTGCAACCTACTCGTGGCGCCCGCCGAGATAACAGTTGTCCGGAATGCCAGTTATGGCCGTCGAGCGTTCACTCTTTTGCATGAGATTGCACACTTTCTTCAGCAGAACGACGATCTGTGGGCCGACGGGGCGCTGTCCAAGCAGAAAGACTTCGGCCGTCGCCTAGAAGAGCAGGTGTGCGACGCATTCGCGGCCGAGGTTCTACTTGGAAGTGACCACCCCAACCGCATCCTTGGTGATGCTCCAATAAGCGCCTCCTCAGTCAGCCATCTATTTGAGGCTAGTCAGGCGTCTCGCTCGGCATGTTGCGTGAAGGTGGCGCAGCTTTTGCCTTGCGAGGGGTGGGTTCTACTTACAGATCTTGAGGGTACCGTGCAGTTTGCCGCGGTATCGGGAAACAGGATCCCGCCTCGTCGCGGCACGTTCCAAGGCCCTGATCACGTCTCCCAGGTTGCTGGCCGGGTTGGCACTTCAAGGCAGGAAGACTCCTGGGTCACATTCCCTAGCGGAAATCAGTGGCGCAGTTTGTATGCCGATTCGGTGCGGGATCCATCGTTTCGGTACGTCTACACGGTACTTACGGACGAAGTGCCTCCTTGGCTTCCCTCCTACACCCAGCGGCGGCCAGTCCTTGTGGACACGAGTTGGGACTGCCACGTCTGTGAAGCGATTTACAACACTCGACCTTCCAATTGCGGCGCATGCGACGAACCAAGGTGCCCCCGATGTGGCATGTGCGCTTGTGAACAGCGTGCTAGCGAGAGACTATGCGGGCGCTGTTTCCTCGTGCATGGGATAGGAATGTTCGAGGGCTCTTCAACGGTATGCCGAGAGTGCGCCTGAGGACGAGGCACACTTGCACGGACTCTGAGGGCAGGCCTGGATTCCCTCGTTCCCCGTGCGTGATGCGGCAACCGCAGGCACCGGTATGCCACGCATCACGGTGCGGCGCGTCGGGACGACACGCGCTCGTACCATGGAACGTGAATCGCGGACGACAAAAGGCCTGCAGGATGAGGGCTGGCTTGTCCTGAGCTTTTGGGAACACAGATCGATGATTTTGTTCGGCGAATTATCGATGAGGTCCGGTCACGGGCTAAGTAGACGTCGGCTTTTGTGGAGCTTGGCTTGCCATGAGCCGCCGTAGAGTTGCGTCGGCCCGGACAATCGGTTCTTCCGGGGCCTGCACGGCGGGCCGCTCTCCGAGTCGGTCTAAAACCGGTGGTGGAAGCTCGCCCGAGAGGGCACTCACTGAGGCGCAGGCAGCCTCACCTCTCGTACGCCGTCCCCTACGACCTGCGTCACGCGGCGGCCTCGCTCTGGCTGAATGCCGGTGTTCCGCCGACCGAGGTCGCCCGGCGCCTGGGCCACGGTGTCGCCGTCCTGCTCCGGTCTACGCCAACCGTATCGACGGGGGAGACGACACCATGAACGACAGGATGGCTCCGCGCTCGGATGACGCTCGTCTCGCTTCCGTCTGACGTCCGATCGGCGCATTCTGGCCCTTGTGAACATCTTCACGGTCCTGGCCGCCGTCTTCCTCTACCTATGGCTTCCGTTGTCGATCATTGCCGCCGTGATCGCAGTAGCGGTTTTGCTGGCTTGGTCTGCCATCCGTTCGCCAAGGGGCGGATCACCCGGAAGGTGGGGGCGGCGATCGGCCTGCGCCCGGGAGGACACGCAGTCGGAGCAACTGCGGTCAGCAAGGCGGGCCACTGTGGCGGTGTCGGCGCTGGGCCTGGCGGCCGCGCTCGCAGTGGTACGCCTGGCGACTCGGTTCTGGCGGGCGATAAGACGGAGTGTTGCCTCCCTGCCGGCGGCGCTGAAGTCACTGACGGTCGAGCCGTCGTCAGGAGGCGCCTTCAACGACTCCCGGGACGTGTGGCCGATGCCTCGGGACGACTGAGGAACCACGGCCCCAGTGGACGTGGGCACATGGGTGGGCGGTCGAGCATCAGCGGCCAACTCGTGAAGGAGAAGCAGCAGCTCAGGATGCGCGCCAGCGGCAAGATCGCCGCCCTGCAACTCGTCGCGAAAGCTACATAGGTTCGAATCTCTACCCGCCACCAGGTGTAGAGGCCCTTGACCAGCGTGAACGCCGGCCAAAGGCCTCTTTCGTGAGTCTCGCTGATCCTGCTCTAGCCCGCTTGATCTTGCTGGCTGTGTCACCTACGTGGCACCGGGATCAACGCCCTCGGCCTCGTGAACCGGGTGTGTCTGCTCCGGTTCGGCCCGGCCCTAGGCTTCGTCTCGCGGATCTTGCAAGCGGCAGCATGATCCGTACCACCGGCTACGTCAGGACCATCGACATGATTAGCGACATCATCCGGGCGCAGATTGTTAGGAATATCGATACCGAGCGTGAGGACACCATCGAGGAACTGCGGGAGATTTTCAGCTACCCGTATCACGCCGATACCGGCGCGCTGATCTTCAGGCTGGAGGTCGACCGTGGAGCCTTCGGCATCAATCTCGTTGCCGCCGACCGCGACGGCGGCTATATCCGTGTCAACAGCCTCGGTGAATCGCTCTACGCAACCAGGTTCAACCGCTTCGGGTTCGGCTGGTCCGCCTTCGCGAACTGCGGCATCGAGGTCGACGAGATCGGACGGCTGCAGCAGGCCGGGCGGTTCGCCACACGGCACCTGTACGAGTGGTTCACCGACCGCTTCGCCGAGGCAGGGGGCCTGGACTTCCCCATCGCCTGCGTCCTAACCAAGCACGAGGCGTCACGCGGGTGGCACCTCCAGCAGCGGACGTGGACCACGCGCTACAGCGGATGAGCGCGTTGCGATGCCTCCAACCAGGGGTTGGGCTGGCGCGGCAGTCGGAAGCCTGAGGCGCTCCCGCGCGGAGGATCAAGATCTCGGACCTGCATCAGCCGGCGATTGCGATCAGCTCGTCTACTTCACCGTACGCATCGGCTGGCCGGTCAAGATGCTGTAGCCGACAGTAATCAAGATCATGGCGCCGCCGACTGCGAAAACTACGCCGATCACCCGTTCCAACAGGATGAAGCGCGCCAGGCGCTCCTCGTGCGGGACGTCTGGTAGCCAGCGCCATGGCGGAACTCGCCGCAGCACCCCCGCGGTGGACATCGACCGCCGCACGTGCCACTCCGTCACGCCGCGAAAGTTGGTGGCCAGGGCGACGCCTACGAGGCTCACAGCCGGGCCGATGATGACAGCCGCCAGGACACGCCATGTCTCCATCTGGCCCCCTCCGGTGTGGTTACCGGATCCTAATTGGCGGCCCCTGTGCCGCCGTACCCCTGTTTGTCGGCGTTCATGCTGGTCAGAGGCTTCGGGTGCATCGTGGTCGGCGTCGCGGACCTGGGGTCGTCGCGCCCTGCATCGAGTTGCTGAGGCCCTTGGACTACTGCATCTGGTGGGACCGGACCTGGCGTCGGGGAGTGGGCCCAAGATTTCGTACGACATCCGGCCCGGGCCAGGAGCCGTTGCCGGTCACCGGTGTGCGGCTTCCCTCCGGGTGTACGACGTCCAACCCCCGGTGAGCCGGGCGGGCGGCGGTGAGTATGGGCGGTATGGGACATCCGGAAGGCGGTGGACAGGGTCAGGACCTGTTGCAACGTCGCGAGAACGTGCGGCAGGCCAACTTCCTGGAACTGTTCGTCGACCTGGTGTTGGTGTTCGCCCTGGCCGGGGTGGTCAGCCGCGTCGCCCGGGACATCTTCAGCGAAGACGCTGTCGTCCGGTGGCGGTCGATGGCCTTCCTGCTGGTGCTGTCGCTGCCGCTGATCTGGTTGTGGATCACGACCGCGCACATCACCAGCTGGTTCGACCCCCGCCGCCGCAAGATCCAGTGGATTGTGCTGGCCAGTGCCTTCGGGCTGCTGGTCATGTCGACCTCGTTGCCGTACGCGTTCGTGGGCCGCGGGTGGGCGTTCGCGCTGCCGTACGTGATCCTGCAGTGCGGCCGGCCGCTCCTCCTGATGCCCGCGCTGCGCGGGCACCCCCTTCGGCAGCTCTACCTCCGGTCAGTGCTGTGGTACGCGGCCACGGCGGTGATCTGGCTCGCCGGCGCGGTCGTCACTGGCGGCAGCCGGGCCACCCTGTGGGGGGTCGCCGTCACCATTGACATCGTCGCCGGGCAGCTGCGCTGGCCGGTGCCGGGGATGGCCCGGCCGGCGCAGGTCAGTGCGTGGGCCATGGACAGCCGTCATCACCTGCCCGAGCGCTACCAGCAGTTCCTGATGATCGCCCTCGGGGAGACCGTGCTCGCCGTCGGCATCACGCTGACCAACGAGCCGGTCACCGTGATGGCCGCCGCGGGGCTCGTGGTGGCGTTCCTGTCGACGGTGCTGCTGTGGCGGATCTACTTCTACCGCTCCGGCCAGATCCTCGCCGAAGCCGTCGCCGCGGCGGGGGACCGGTACGCCGCCGGCCGCGCCACCGGCACCGCCCACGTCGTCATGGTGCTCGGCATCGTCACCGCGGCCGTCGGCTTCGAGATCGTGCTGAAACACCCGGACGGCCGGCCCGAGCCGGTGTGGCTCGTCGCGATCCTCGGCGGCCCGGCACTGTTCCTCTACGGCCGTATCCGTCTGGAACGCATCGTGTTCGACCGACTTTCCCTCCGCCGCGTCGTCGCCATCGCCGCCCTGGCGGTCGTCGCCGTCCCCCTGTATTTCGCCCCACCACTGGTCGCTGCGGTCGTGGCCGCGCTCGTGCTGCTCGCCGTCGCCCTCGCCGACGCCCGCCACGCCGCCGGCCGTCCCCCCGAGGCGCCCTCTCCGGCGCACTAGGCCGACCTACGTCATGCGGCGGCCTCGCTCTGGCCGGATGCCGGCGTCCCGCCGACGGAGGTTGCCCGGCGTCCGGGCCACGGCGTCGCCGTGCCGCTTCGGGTCTACGCCAACCGCGTCGGCGGGGAGACGATGCACAACCGGACAACCGGTGAGGCCCCGTGCGGCGCCGGCCGGGAGGCACCCGCTCCCGCAGCCTCGTTTCGTGACTGGATTGTCCGGATCCGCCGCTCCGGTCGCATTGCCCTCCACCGATCGGACGCATGGTGTCTCGACACTGGTGCGATGGCGCAGACCGGGTATGGTGGTCGATGCCCGGGCGCGTGTCCGGATGGGTGGTGCGGCTTCCCGGGCGACTGATGGGTGGTAGCCGTACGATCGGCCGGCCCCTGTCCGCCCGGTCACCGAGCGGAATGCGCCGAAGGTCGTATTCGGCACTGTACGAAGTGGGTGGTGGCCGTCGCAGGCTCGTGATCTGGTCTGCTGCGACGAGGGTGGTGGTCCGAACGGCGGAACGTCACCGACGCACGGGCCGCCAGCAGGCGCACGGCTTTTCTGGGTACCTGCCTTGTGGCACGATCGTGGAACCT
Source organism: Micromonospora sp. NPDC052213 (assembly GCF_040679695.1). NCBI lineage: Bacteria > Bacillati > Actinomycetota > Actinomycetes > Micromonosporales > Micromonosporaceae > Micromonospora > Micromonospora sp. NPDC052213. The sequence goes on along the minus strand of NZ_JBFAVI010000026.1, from coordinate 18,277 downwards.
CCACCATCCCCGTGACACTTCCCTGACAGGAGCAAACATGTCTGGTCGAAGGCTGGGCCGGCTGCTTGGCTCGTTTTTCGTACTCGCCGCTGTGGCTGGTGGCGTCTTCGTCGGTGACGCCTCGAACGTCGGCGACGCCCAGTTGTTGGATTTCGTCTGGAACATGCCCAAGCTCTGACGAAACACGACGTCGATGATGTGAGCCGGCGCGGCCGGTGAGGGGAGCGGCATGGCGGGTCGAGGCCGCACCGGTCCCCGCTCGACGGAGTACGCCTGGCTGATCACCGGGCCGTTGGCGATGCTCGCCGTCGTCTGCGCCACGGTCGTCGGCCTGGTCGCCCCGGAGCCGTTCGGCGAATGGCCACTGGCAGTGCTGCTGCTGGTGGCCATGGTGGCTGCCGGCATGCCGGTGCTGAACTTCACGGTCCGGCGGCAGTCCATCGGGATGACGCTCAACGAGATCCCGCTCGTCCTGGCGTTCTTCCTCGTCCGGCCGCTCACGGTCGTCGCGATCTACACACTCTCGGCGATCATCACCCACCTGCGGCACCCCTCCACCGCAACGAAGTTCTGGTTCAACGTGGCCCGGGCCGCCGCCGGCTCCTCGCTGGCCGTCCTGGTGCTCCAGGCGTTCCCACCGGTGCAGGGCGTGGGTCCGGCCACCTGGCTGACCCTGTTCGTCGCGGCGAGCATGGTGAACCTGGTGAGCCTCACCGCGATCGCCGGGGTGCACACGCTGCTCCAGGGCTGGCAGGCCGGGCGCGAGGTCTTCCGGAAGTCCCCGCCGGGACTGCTGGCCGCGGCGATCAACATCGCCTGCGGGATGATCGTCCTGATCCTCATCGCCGCCACCTGGTGGTCGTTGCTGCTGCTGGCGGTCCTGGTCGCCGCGCTGGCGCTCGTCTACCGGGCGTACGCCCAGTTCTTCCGGCAGCACCGCACGCTCGCCGACATGTACGAACTGAGCCGCGCGGTGAGCGAGAGCGGTCAGTACGGCACCCTGCCCGACGCCCTCCTCGGTCGGGTGCGGGCCCTGATGCAGGCCGAGTACGCCACCCTCTGGTTGCCCGCCCAGGGGCGGCACCCGGAGGTGCTGCTCACCGCGCGCAACGACGACCCGGGCCTGCTCGACTTCGCCAAGACGCCGGCCGCGCTGCGCGAACGCGCCCGCGACGAGGGCCGTACGGTGGCCGTCGGGCGGGGCCTGATGACCGACGCCGACCTGCGCCCGGCGCTGTCGGCGGAGCGCGTCAAGGACGTGATCGTCATCCCGTTGCGGTCCGGCCAGGCGGTCATCGGGACGCTGGAGGTCGCCAACCGCCTCGGTGACAGCAATCACTTCGTCCGCACCGACGTGCCCCTGTTCGAGACGGTGGCGGCGCACGCGGCGGTGGCGTTGGAGAATTCCCGGCTGGTCGACCGGCTGCGGCACGACGCTTACCACGACGCGTTGACCAAGCTGCCCAACCGGCGGCGGATCACCGGCGCCCTGGACGAGGCGGTCAAGATCCGGGCGCCCGGTGAGGTGGTGGCGCTGCTGCTGTTCGACGTCGACCGGCTGCGACAGGTCAACGAGTCCCTGGGGCACGCGGCCGGCGACAAGATCCTCGCCGAAGTCGCCGACCGGCTGCGCGCCTGCGCCCCGTCGTCGGCCCTGGTCGGCCGGGCCGGCGGGGACGAGTTCCTGGTCACGCTGCGGCTGGAGAGCGCCGAGGCGGCGGTGGAGCTGGCCGCGCAGTTGCGCGAGCAGATCCGCGACGAGATGGTCTTCGACGCGCTCACCCTGGACGTGGACACGGCGGTCGGCGTCGCCGTACACCCGGACCACGGCAGCGACGCCGCCTCCCTGCTGCAACGGGTGGACCTGGCGGCGACGGCGGCCAAGTCCGTGCCGGGCAGCGTGCAGCTGTTCAGTCCGGCGCTGGAGTCCCGGTCGCTGCGGCGGCTGGGGCTCGCCGGCGACCTGCGGCGGGCGCTGGACGACGGCGAGCTGAAGGTCTACTTCCAGCCGAAGGTGACGCTGCGGGACCGCCGGCTGGTCGGCGTGGAGTGCCTGGCGCGGTGGGAGCATCCGGCCCACGGGTCGGTCGCCCCGGAGGACTTCGTCGCGGTGGCCGAGCACACCGGCCAGCTCGGCCGGTTCACCGAGTTCGTGCTCCGCGAGGGGTTGCGGCGCAGCCGGGACTGGTCGCACGCCGGCCAGCCGCTCTCCGTCGCGGTCAACCTCTCCGCCCGTACGCTCACCGACCAGCACTTCCCGGCCCGCGTGCAGGAGTTGCTCGACGAGTACGACGTACCGCCGCAACGGCTCACGCTGGAGATCAAGGAGGCCGGGGTGCTGGACGGCACCGACCGGCCCATCCCGACCCTGCGGCGGCTGCGGGACCTCGGCGTACGGCTGTCGGTGGACGACTTCGGCACGGGGGATTCGTCCCTGGCGCACCTGCGCCGGCTGCCCGTGCACGAGGTGAAGGTCGACCGCTCCTTCGTGCAGGGCATGGCGACGGATCCGGGCGACCTGGCGATCGTGAACGCCGTGGTCACCCTCTCCCAGCAGTTCGGCCTGGCCGTGGTCGCCGAGGGTGTGGAGAGCGAGCTGACCCTGGAGCTGCTCCAGGACATCGGCTGCGAGATCGGCCAGGGCTTCCTGTTCAGCCGGCCGCTGCCGTACGAGCGGCTGGAGGCCTGGTTCGGCGCCCAGGTGGATCCGGAGACGATCTCCGCCGGGGAGCTGCCCCGGCTGCGCGTCGTGCCCTGAGCTGTGGAAACGCGGCTCTGGGGGATCCGATTTCATCTCCGCCGCACGGCCGTGTAATGTATCCCCTGCGCGTCACCCCCCGGGGAGATCGCGCAGGCCCCCTTAGCTCAGTCGGCAGAGCGTCTCCATGGTAAGGAGAAGGTCTACGGTTCGATTCCGTAAGGGGGCTCAGAGGGTCCGGCTGGACCCGCCACGGCGGTGTAGCTCAGATGGCAGAGCAAGCGGCTCATAATCGCTGTGTCGCCGGTTCAAGTCCGGCCACCGCTACTCTCGTTCACCGGGCTCACTCCCGGTGGCCGGTGGGATGGGCGCCACAGGCGCCCACTTTGCATGTCCGCGTGGTCAGCGCGTAGGCTGATGCGCCGTAGTTGTTACCCGTAGCGAGGAAGGCACTCCGCCGTGGCGAAGGCGACCGATGTCCGGCCGAAGATCACTTTGGCGTGTGTGGAGTGCAAGGAGCGCAACTACATCACGCGCAAGAACCGTCGTAACGACCCGGACCGCATCGAGCTGAAGAAGTTCTGCCCGCGGGACGGCAAGCACACGGTCCACCGCGAGACCCGCTGACCCGCGGCCGGCTCCGCCGGCCCGGTCCCCGCACTTCCCGATCGCCGGTCCGTCAGGACGGCGCGGCTCCGGCCGCCGTCGCCCCGTACGGATCGGCGATCTTGTTTTGCGTGTAGGTTCGCGGCATGTCCCTGGACCCGTCCTTCGTCGGCCGGACGTACCCGCCGACCGCCCCCTACCAGGTGGGCCGAGAAAAGATCCGTGAGTTCGCGACGGCGATCGGCGCCGCCGACCCGGCCCACCACGACCCGGAGGCCGCCCGCGCGCTCGGCCACCCGGACGTGGTCGCCCCGCCGACCTTCCCCGTGGTGGTCAGCATGGCCGCCAGCCAGCAGATCATCGACGACCCGGCCCTCGGTGTGGACTACAGCCGGGTCGTCCACGGCGACCAGCGCTTCGCCTACACCCGTCCGGTGGTGGCGGGGGACGAGCTGGTCTGCGTCTGCGTCGTCGAGGACGTCAGCAGCCGCGGCGGGCACGACTTCCTGACCACCCGCACCGAGGTCGGCACGTCGGCCGGGGAGCCGGTGGTGACCGTCTGGTCGAAGCTCGTCGTACGCGGGGAGGGCTGAGATGGAGCTGCCAGCCAAGACGTTCCGGGTGACGCGCGCGGACCTGGTCCGCTACGCCGGCGCCTCGGGGGACTTCAACCCGATCCACTGGAGCGACCGGTTCGCCACCAAGGTGGGTCTGCCCGGCGTGATCGCCCACGGCATGTTCACCATGGCGCTGGTCGGCCGCGCGCTGACGGAGTGGGCCGGCAGGCCGGACGCGGTGGTCGACTACAACGTCCGCTTCACCCGGCCGGTGGTCGTCCCCGACGACGACGAGGGCACCGAGATCGAGGTCACGGCGGTCGTTCGTGAGGTCACCGAGGAGGGCCTGACCAGGCTCGACGTGACCGCGACCTGCCGGGGGGAGAAGGTGCTCTCGCAGGCCCGGGCGACCGTCCGGACGGCCCGCTGACCAGGCGCGCGACGCGCGATGGGCAGACCGGTTGGGAAAGTCGTGCGACTACCCGTACACTGGTCCGCCGTGGGGCAAGTGACCCCTGCACGGTCCTTTGACCGGGCGGGGTGAGCGTTGCCGCACAGGGGTGTAGCTCAATTGGCAGAGCAGCGGTCTCCAAAACCGCAGGCTGCAGGTTCAAGTCCTGTCACCCCTGCGCCTCAGGCCTGACCGTTCCCGTGGGTCGCGCCGCCGTAGGGCGGCGTCCGGCCCGTGGTGGTGGCATCGGCGGGGTGGTTCCGAGGCATTCGGGTCCGTCCGGCCGGTCCACCGGCCGCGGCCCGTCGCGGGACGGTTGGTCCGGCCGGCGTGACCAAGCGCTGCGCACGCCCACCGCGTGCGACCCGACATCCCGCGACGGAGGGCGAAGTGGCCGACAAGAAGCGGCGCGGCGAGGACGCCGGCGACGACCGTCTGCACGACGAGGTCGTCGACGACGTGGCCGACGACGACGCCACCGACGCCGAGGAGCCGGTCTCCCGGGGCGGCACCGCGACGCGGTCGCGGGCGAAGGCCGAGTCGGCCGACAGCCGGCCCAAGACCAAGACGGACACCGATCGCGTCGGTCTGTTCGGTCGCATCGCCCGATTCATCCGCGAGGTCGTGGCCGAGCTGCGTAAGGTCATCTGGCCGACCCGCAAGGAGCTGCTGACCTACACGGCCGTGGTGGTCGCCTTCGTCACGGTGATGCTGACGATCGTGGCCGGCCTGGACTTCGCCTTCGCGAAGGGCGTGCTGTGGGTCTTCGGCAACCCCAGCTGACCGGCCGACTGAGCCGATAGTGACGGAAGTGAGCGAGCGTGCCTGAGTACGACGAGACCGCCGAGACCACGGACGAGCAGTCCACGGTGGCGACGGCGGCTGGTGACGAGTCGGTCGAGGCCGCCAGCGAGCCGGAGTTCCCCACCACCGAGCCCGCCCCGGACGAGGACTACGACCCGGTCGCCGAGCTGCGGCAGAAGCTGCGTTACGCGCCGGGCGACTGGTACGTGGTGCACTCGTACGCCGGCTACGAGAACAAGGTCAAGACCAACCTCGAGACCCGGATCACGAGCCTCGACATGGAGGACTACATCTACCAGGTCGAGGTGCCGACCCGGGAAGAGGTCGAGGTCAAGAACGGGAAGCGGTCGCAGGTGCAGGCCAAGGTCTTCCCGGGCTACATCCTGGTCCGGATGGAGCTGACCGCGGAGTCCTACTCCTGCGTGCGCAACACGCCGGGCGTGACCGGCTTCGTGGGCGCGACGGACCGGGCCGACCGCCCGGCCCCGCTCTCCCTCGACGAGGTGCTGAAGTGGCTGGCGCCGGCCGTCGAGACCGAGCAGAAGAAGGCCAAGCCCGAGATCAAGGTCCTCGACTTCGAGGTCGGCGACTCGGTCACCGTCACCGACGGTGCCTTCGCCTCGCTGCCGGCGACGATCAGCGAGATCAACGCCGACCAGCAGAAGCTCAAGGTGCTCGTGTCGATCTTCGGCCGCGAGACGCCGGTGGAGCTCAACTTCAACCAGGTCGCCAAGATCTGAGGTCCCGGTCGCCGGCGGTGGGCAGCAGCCCGCCGTCGGCGTACTCGTTCCACCCGCCCGTGCGACCTCGGCGGGAGGGGCGGCGGGACGCTGCGCTACCCTAGAACGTCGCCGCTGTCGCATCGCGCTGACCGTGCGCGCCCGCGGCCGGCACCTTTCCCAGTTTCAAGCCCCAGGAAGAGACATGCCTCCGAAGAAGAAGCTCGTCAAGACTTTCACGCTTCAGCTGCCGGCGGGCCAGGCCACCCCGGCGCCGCCGGTCGGCCCCGCGCTCGGCCAGCACGGCGTGAACATCATGGAGTTCTGCAAGTCCTACAACGCGCAGACCGAGTCCCAGCGGGGCGACATCGTCCCCGCCGAGATCAGCGTCTACGAGGACCGCAGCTTCACGTTCGTGCTGAAGACCCCGCCCGCCGCCCGGCTGCTGATCAAGGCCGCCGGCGTGCAGAAGGGCTCGGGCGTCCCGCACAAGGAGAAGGTCGGCTCGGTCACCCGCGCCCAGGTACGCGAGATCGCCGAGAAGAAGATGGCCGACCTCAACGCCAACGACGTCGACCAGGCTGAGAAGATCATCGCCGGCACCGCCCGGTCGATGGGCCTCAACGTCACCGACTGACCCCGGTCACCGCCAGATCCAGTTCGTGGGAGGGCGCGCGGACGCCGCGGCCCGCCATAGACCACAGGAGTTACCAGAACATGCAGCGCAGCAAGAGCTACCGCAAGGCCGCCGAGGTCGTCGACCGGTCCAAGCTCTACACCCCCGCCGAGGCCGTGAAGCTGGCCAAGGAGACCACCAACGTCAAGTTCGACGCCACGGTCGAGGTCGCGATGCGCCTCGGCGTCGACCCCCGCAAGGCGGACCAGATGGTCCGTGGCACGGTCAACCTGCCGCACGGCACCGGTAAGACCGCCCGCGTGATCGTCTTCGCCGCCGGCGCGAAGGCCGAGGAGGCCGCCGCCGCCGGTGCGGACGAGGTGGGCACCGACGAGCTGGTCGCCCGGATCCAGGGTGGTTGGCTCGACTTCGACGCGGCGATCGCCACGCCGGACCAGATGGCCAAGATCGGCCGGATCGCGCGGATCCTGGGCCCGCGCGGTCTCATGCCGAACCCGAAGACCGGCACGGTGACCATGGACGTCACCAAGGCCGTCTCGGACATCAAGGGCGGCAAGATCACCTTCCGGGTGGACAAGCACTCCAACCTGCACCTGATCATCGGCAAGGCCTCGTTCTCCGAGACCCAGCTGATCGACAACTACGCGGCGGTCCTCGACGAGGTCCTGCGGGCCAAGCCGTCCGCCGCGAAGGGCAAGTACCTCAAGAAGGTCACCCTCACCACCACCATGGGCCCGGGCGTCCCGGTCGACCCGAACCTGGTGAAGAACCTGCAGGAGGCCCCGGCCGAGGGCTGAGCACCCGCAGCACCCGTGACGGGGCGTCGCCACATCGTGGCGGCGCCCCGTTTCCTTTCCGCTGTGGCATGCTCGGCCGGGTGCGACTGGAGAACGTCTGGCTGCGGTACCGGCGGCGCGGGCCGTGGGTGCTGCGGGAGACGGATGTGCGGGTCGGTTCCGGTGAGGTCGTGGTCGTGCTCGGCCGCAACGGCGTGGGCAAGTCGACCCTGCTCCAGGTGGCGGCCGGGGTGCTGCGGCCGAGCCGGGGGCGCGTGGTCGACCGGCCCCGACACGTCGGGTGGGTCCCGGAGCGTTTCCCGGCCGACCAGCCCTTCACCGTCGAGCGCTACCTGACCGCCATGGGTCGGGTCGCCGGCCTCGATCCGGCGGCGACGGGCCGGGCGGTCGACCACTGGACCGACCGGCTGGGCCTGGCCCGGTTCCGCCGAATCCGGCTGCCGGAGCTGTCCAAGGGCACCGCCCAGAAGGTCGGCCTGGCCCAGGCGATGCTGCGTACCCCCGGCCTGCTGGTGCTCGACGAGCCGTGGGAGGGCCTCGACGCCGCCACCCGGGAACTGGTGCCCGCGGTGATCGCCGAGGTGTTGGCAACGGGCGGGTCGGTGCTGGTCAGCGACCACCGCGGCGAGATCGCCCGACTGCCCGGCGCCCGCCGCTGGACGGTGGCCGACGGCACGGTCACCGAGGGCGCGCCGCCGGCCGACGCGGCGATGGCGGTGGTCGAGGTCGCGGTGCCGGCCGCGCGGGTCGCCGGCACCGTCGCCCGGTTGCGCGCCGAGGGCCATCACGTCCTGCGCGTACGCCCCGGGGCGCCGATCCCGTCCGGCACGCCGGACGGGGTCGCGGTCGCCGAGGGGGCGGCGGAGGCCGGTGTGGCGGAGCCGACCGGTCCGGCCACCGGGGGAGCGGGGTGACCGCCCTGCTCCGGCTGCGGCTGGCCGGCTTCCTGCGGACGGGGCGGGCCCTGGCGCCGCTGCTCGCGGGCCTGGTGGCCCTCGGCGTCCTCTACGGCGGCGGCCGGGCCCAGCCGGGAGAGGCGTACGGCGTCTCGGCGGTGGTGCTCTTCCCGGTGCTGGCCTGGCAGACCAAGGTGCTGCTGGACGTGGAGCCCGACGTGCAGCGCCGGTTGGCCCAGGCGCTGGTCGGGGTGCGCCGGGAGCGGCTGGCCGGCCTGCTCGCCGCCGGCGTGGCCGGGCTCGGCACGGTGGTCGTCGCGCTGGTCTTCCCCTGGCTGGTCGGCGGAGTCGCCGGCCCCGTGGGGCCGGACGACCGCTCGGTGCCCCTCGGCCTCGCCGTCGGCCTGTGGGCGCACCTGCTGGCCGTACCCGCGGCGGTGGCGCTCGGGGCGCTGGCCAGCCGCGCCTGCGCGGGCAGCGCCGGCTACGGCGTCGCGGTGCTGGCGCTCGGCGGGGTCGGCGCGGTGGCCCTCGGCCTGAGCGGCTCGGTGGCGCCGTGGCTGGCGCCGCCGGTGATGGCGACCGCGCGGGCTGCCGCCGGCGACCTGGCCGCGTCGACCGTGGCGCTGCTGACCGGCTGGGCCGTGGCGTGGAGCGCGGCCGCCGGGGCGGCCTACCTGTGGCGGCGTCGCACCCGGCCCTGACCGGCGGCCCGCTCCCGGGGCCCACCGGAGGGGTGACGCGGTGCACCCGGGGGCGATTTGGTGGTCCGGGCACTCTTCGCGTAACCTTGGCGCGAAGTTCCACCCAGAGACCGCTGGTCACCGTGCCCCGGCACGGTCGAAGGTCCCGCGACGACGGGCGACCCGCGCAGGGCGGTAAGCGAAAATCGGTGCTGAGCACGGTCCGCCGACTGTGCCCGTGGCCCGGCCCTCGCCCCGTGCGCCCTGCGCCGGGGCTTTCTCGTTCTCGTGATGCCTCCGCTCCCGTCGAACGCTCCGGCCGACGACGGTGACCAGCCTCGAGCAACGAGAGAGGAGGGACATGGCGGACAAGCCGATCCGGGCCGACAAGGCCACGGCCGTCGCTGAGCTGACCGAGAGCTTCCGTAACGCAGGTGCCACGGTGCTGACCGAGTACCGCGGTCTGACGGTTTCCCAGCTCACCCAGCTGCGGCGCTCGCTCGGCAAGGAGACCAGCTACACGGTCGCGAAGAACACGCTCGCGAAGCGTGCCGCGTCCGACGCTGGCATCTCCGGCCTCGACGAGCTGTTCACCGGTCCTACCGCGCTGACTTTCGTTTCGGGCGACGTCGTCGAGGCGGCGAAGGGCCTTCGCGACTTCGCGAAGGCCAACCCGAAGCTCGTCATCAAGGGCGGTGTCTTCGAGGGCAAGGCCATTTCCGCGGCCGAGGTCACGAAGCTCGCCGACCTGGAGTCCCGTGAGGTGCTGCTGGCCAAGCTGGCCGGCGCGATGAAGGGCAACCTGAGCAAGGCCGCGGCCCTGTTCCAGGCCCCGCTCTCCAAGGCCGCCCGTGCGGCGGCCGCCCTGGCGGACAAGCGCGAGAAGGAGGGCGCCGAGGCGGCCTGAGGCCCCGCGGCGCACCCAGTTCTTACCTAACAGATTCAGGAAAGGACGCCAGACATGGCGAAGCTCAGCACCGAAGAGCTGCTCGACGCGTTCAAGGAGATGACGCTGATCGAGCTCTCCGAGTTCGTGAAGCAGTTCGAGGAGACCTTCGAGGTCACCGCCGCGGCTCCGGTCGCCGTCGCCGGCGTGGCCGGCCCGGCCGGCCCGGCCGCCCCGGTCGAGGAGGAGAAGGACGAGTTCGACGTCATCCTCGAGGCTGACGGCGGCAAGAAGATCCAGGTCATCAAGGTCGTGCGCGAGCTGACCGGCCTGGGCCTCAAGGAGGCCAAGGACCTGGTCGAGGCCGCTCCGAAGGCCGTCCTGGAGAAGGCCAACAAGGAGACCGCCGACAAGGCCAAGGCCAAGCTCGAGGGCGAGGGCGCCAAGGTCACCCTCAAGTGACCTGAGGTCGACCAGGCGCGCGTCCGGCTCACGTGAGCCGGGGCACACCGCGTCACGGCGGGCGGTGATCCGACAGTGGATCGCCGCCCGCCGTCTTGGTGGCCGGGTCGCAGCGCGGTGAGCAGGGCGTCCACGCCTGGCGTCGCCGCGTACGCGGTGTGTGGCGGTAGCCCCTGGGTGGGAAAGACGGGGCGACCCGGATGCCGGCCCTTGACGCGGCCCCGGGCTGACAGGCACGCTGACACCAGCAAGACCTTCCGCGCTTGCAACGGCCACCACTTGGGTAATGGCAGCGGCAGCACCATCGGCCGCGACACCCGAGCGGCCCGGCAGGAACGTCGCGTTCCGAGCGGCCCGGTGAGACCCGGTTCCAGGGGTCCCGAGGCGCGTTCCGCGACGACCTGCGGGGTGGGCTGGACAGCGGTTAGCCTCTCGGCTACACTGCTAGTTTGCGCTGCCTTCCGACTTGACCCCTGCTCGGAAATGTCCGTTTACGGATAATTCTGGCGGGGTCATTGGAGTGCACGCGTACCAGCCGTTCTGCAGCACCGGTCCTCGGAAGGACGCATCTTGGCAGCTTCCCGCCCTGCGAAGACCAGTCGTACGTCGAGCGCATTCGCTCCCCGCCGAGTCTCATTCGGCAGGATCACCGAACACCTCGAGGTCCCCAACCTCCTCGCCATCCAGAACGAGTCCTTCGACTGGCTCGTCGGCAACGAGGCTTGGCAGGGCCGGTCGGCGGACGACCCGCACGCACGCTCGGGTCTCGCGGAGATCCTCGACGAGATCAGTCCCATTGAGGACTTCTCCGGCACCATGTCGCTCTCCTTCTCGGCTCCGCGCTTCGACGAGGTCAAGGCCTCGATCGAGGAGTGCAAGGAGAAGGACCTGACCTACTGCGCCCCGCTGTTCGTGACCGCGGAGTTCACCAACAACACCACCGGCGAGATCAAGAGCCAGACGGTGTTCATGGGTGACTTCCCGATGATGACGCCGAAGGGCACCTTCATCATCAACGGCACCGAGCGCGTCGTGGTCAGCCAGCTCGTCCGGTCCCCGGGCGTCTACTTCGACAAGCAGCCGGACAAGACCTCCGACCGCGACCTCTCCAGCGTCAAGGTCATCCCCAGCCGGGGTGCCTGGCTGGAGTTCGACATCGACAAGCGCGAGACGGTCGGCGTTCGCATCGACCGCAAGCGCCGGCAGGCCGTCACGGTGCTGCTCAAGGCCATCGGGTGGTCGGCCGAGCGGATCCGCGAGCGGTTCGGCTGGTCCGAGCTGATGATGACCACGCTCGAGAAGGACCACATCGCCGGCCAGGACGAGGCGCTCCTCGACATCTACCGGAAGCTCCGCCCTGGCGAGCCGCCGACCCGCGAGAACGCCCAGACCCTGCTCGACAACCTCTTCTTCAACCCGAAGCGGTACGACGTCGCCAAGGTCGGTCGTTACAAGTTCAACAAGAAGCTCGAGCTGGACGTGCCGATCACCACCGGCACGCTGACCGAGGACGACATCGTCGCCACCGTGGAGTACCTCTGCCGGCTGCACGCCGGTGAGGAGGGCTACGAGGCCGACGACATCGACCACTTCGGCAACCGGCGCCTGCGTACGGTGGGCGAGCTGATCCAGAACCAGGTCCGGGTCGGGCTGTCCCGGATGGAGCGGGTCGTCCGCGAGCGGATGACCACCCAGGACGTCGAGGCGATCACGCCGCAGACCCTGATCAACATCCGCCCGGTCGTGGCGGCGATCAAGGAGTTCTTCGGCACCTCGCAGCTGTCCCAGTTCATGGACCAGACGAACCCGCTGGCGGGCCTGACCCACCGGCGCCGGCTGAGCGCGCTCGGCCCGGGTGGTCTGTCCCGGGAGCGGGCCGGCTTCGAGGTCCGCGACGTGCACCCGTCCCACTACGGCCGGATGTGCCCGATCGAGACGCCGGAAGGCCCGAACATCGGCCTCATCGGCGCGCTGTCCACCTTCGCCCGGGTCAACCCGTTCGGCTTCATCGAGACGCCGTACCGGAAGGTCGTCGACGGTCGGGTCACCGACCAGATCGACTACCTGACCGCGGACGAGGAGGACCGGTTCGTCAAGGCGCAGGCCAACGCGCCGCTGACGGCCGACGGGGCGTTCGCCGAGGACCGCGTCCTGGTCCGCCGTAAGGGCGGCGAGACCGAGGACGTCCCGCCGGCGGCCGTGGATTACATGGACGTGTCGCCGCGGCAGATGACCTCGGTCGCGACCGCGATGATTCCGTTCCTCGAGCACGACGACGCCAACCGGGCGCTCATGGGCGCGAACATGCAGCGCCAGGCGGTGCCGCTGGTCAAGGCCGAGTCGCCGCTGGTCGGCACCGGCATGGAATACCGTGCCGCGGTCGACGCCGGTGACGTGGTCGTCGCCGAGGTCGGCGGCGTCATCGAGGACCTCTGCGCCGACTACATCACCATCCACCAGGACGACGGCCACCGCCGCACGTACCTGCTGCACAAGTTCCGCCGCTCCAACGCCGGCTCCTGCGTCAACCAGAAGCCGGTCGTCTTCGAGGGCGACCGCGTCGAGGCCGGCCAGGTCATCGCCGACGGTCCCTGCACCGACGAGGGCGAGATGGCGCTCGGGCGCAACCTGCTCGTGGCGTTCATGTGCTGGGAGGGCCACAACTACGAGGACGCGATCATCCTGTCGCAGCGCCTCGTGCAGCAGGACGTGCTCACCTCGATCCACATCGAGGAGCACGAGGTCGACGCCCGGGACACCAAGCTGGGCCCGGAGGAGATCACCCGCGACATCCCGAATGTCAGCGAGGAGATGCTCGCCGACCTCGACGAGCGCGGCATCATCCGGATCGGCGCCGAGGTCGTCCCCGGTGACATCCTGGTCGGCAAGGTCACGCCCAAGGGCGAGACCGAGCTGACCCCGGAGGAGCGGCTGCTCCGCGCGATCTTCGGCGAGAAGGCGCGCGAGGTCCGCGACACCTCGCTGAAGGTGCCGCACGGCGAGACCGGCACGGTCATCGGCGTGCGTACCTTCTCCCGCGAGGACGGCGACGAGCTGCCGCCGGGCGTCAACGAGCTGGTCCGGGTCTACGTCGCCCAGAAGCGGAAGATCCAGGACGGTGACAAGCTCGCGGGCCGCCACGGCAACAAGGGCGTCATCTCCAAGATCCTGCCGATCGAGGACATGCCGTTCCTGGAGGACGGCACGCCGGTCGACATCGTGCTCAACCCGCTGGGTGTGCCGAGCCGGATGAACATCGGCCAGGTGCTGGAGACCCACCTCGGCTGGGTGGCCAAGACCGGTTGGAAGGTCGAGGGCGACGACGTTGAGTGGAAGCGCCAGCTCCGCTCGATCGAGGCGCACGAGTCCGAGCCGGACACGAACGTGGCCACCCCGGTCTTCGACGGTGCCCGCGAGGAGGAGATCTCCGGTCTGCTCGCGTCGACCCTGCCCAACCGGGACGGCAAGCAGCTGATCGGATCCACCGGCAAGGCGCAGTTGTTCGACGGCCGCTCCGGCGAGCCGCTGCCGGACCCGATCGCGGTCGGCTACATCTACATCCTGAAGCTCAACCACCTGGTCGACGACAAGATCCACGCCCGGTCGACCGGCCCGTACTCGATGATCACGCAGCAGCCGCTGGGTGGTAAGGCGCAGTTCGGTGGCCAGCGCTTCGGCGAGATGGAGTGCTGGGCGATGCAGGCGTACGGCGCCGCGTACGCCCTGCAGGAACTGCTGACGATCAAGTCCGACGACGTCCTCGGCCGGGTCAAGGTCTACGAGGCGATCGTCAAGGGCGAGAACATCCCCGAGCCGGGCATCCCCGAGTCGTTCAAGGTGCTGCTCAAGGAGCTGCAGTCGCTGTGCCTCAACGTCGAGGTGCTCTCCAGCGACGGTGTGGCCCTCGAGATGCGCGAGACCGACGACGAGGTGTTCCGGGCCGCGGAGGAGCTGGGCATCGACCTGTCCCGGCGCGAGCCGAGCTCGGTCGAAGAGGTCTGAGGTGAGCGGTCGGGGGCCGGCTCGCCGGCGCCCGACCCCACCCACTAGCTAGCAGTACAGACGACGACATAGGGGACATAGTGCTCGACGTCAACTTCTTCGACGAGCTGCGCATTGGCCTCGCCACCGCCGACGACATCCGTCAGTGGTCGCACGGCGAGGTCAAGAAGCCTGAAACGATCAACTACCGCACCCTGAAGCCGGAAAAGGACGGGCTCTTCTGCGAGAAGATCTTCGGTCCGCAGCGGGATTGGGAGTGCTACTGCGGTAAGTACAAGCGGGTCCGCTTCAAGGGCATCATCTGCGAGCGCTGCGGCGTCGAGGTGACCCGGTCGAAGGTCCGCCGTGAGCGCATGGGCCACATCGAGCTCGCCGCTCCGGTGACCCATATCTGGTACTTCAAGGGCGTGCCGAGCCGGCTGGGCTACCTGCTGGACCTCGCCCCCAAGGACCTCGAGAAGATCATCTACTTCGCCTCGTACGTCGTGACGAGCGTGGACGCCGAGGCGCGTCACCGCGACCTCTCGACGATCGAGAACGAGATCCTGGCCGAGAAGCGGCAGGCCGAGAACAGCCGCGACTCGGAGATCGAGAAGCGGGCCGCCAAGCTCGAGGCCGACCTGGCCGAGCTGGAGGCCGAGGGTGCCAAGGCGGACGTCCGGCGCAAGGTCAAGGAGGGCGGAGAGCGCGAGATGCGCCAGATCCGCGACCGGGCCCAGCGCGAGATCGACCGCCTGGACGAGGTGCTCGACACCTTCCGCAAGCTGGAGCCGAAGCAGCTGGTCACCGACGAGCTGCTCTACCGCGAGCTGCGGGACCGGTTCGGCGAGTACTTCACCGGCGGCATGGGCGCCGAGGCCATCAAGGCGCTGGTCCAGAACATGGACCTCGACGCCGAGGCCGAGAGCCTGCGCGAGACCATCCGCTCCGGCAAGGGGCAGCGGAAGATCCGGGCGCTCAAGCGGCTCAAGGTCGTCGCGGCGTTCCTGAACACCCGCAACTCGCCGCTCGGCATGGTGCTGGACTGCGTCCCGGTCATCCCGCCGGACCTGCGCCCGATGGTGCAGCTCGACGGTGGCCGCTTCGCGACCTCCGACCTGAACGACCTGTACCGCCGCGTGATCAACCGGAACAACCGCCTCAAGCGGCTGATCGACCTCGGCGCGCCCGAGATCATCGTCAACAACGAGAAGCGGATGCTCCAGGAGGCCGTCGACGCGCTGTTCGACAACGGCCGTCGCGGCCGGCCGGTCACCGGCCCGGGTAACCGCCCGCTCAAGTCGCTGTCCGACATGCTCAAGGGCAAGCAGGGCCGGTTCCGCCAGAACCTGCTGGGCAAGCGCGTCGACTACTCCGGCCGTTCGGTCATCGTGGTCGGCCCGAAGCTCAAGCTGCACCAGTGCGGCCTGCCCAAGCAGATGGCGCTGGAGCTGTTCAAGCCGTTCGTGATGAAGCGGCTGGTGGACCTCAACCACGCGCAGAACATCAAGTCCGCCAAGCGGATGGTCGAGCGGCAGCGGCCGGTCGTGTGGGACGTGCTGGAAGAGGTCATCGGCGAGCACCCCGTCCTGCTGAACCGGGCGCCGACCCTGCACCGGCTGGGTATCCAGGCCTTCGAGCCGCAGCTGGTCGAGGGCAAGGCCATCCAGATCCACCCGCTGGTCTGCACCGCGTTCAACGCCGACTTCGACGGTGACCAGATGGCGGTGCACGTGCCGCTGTCCGCCGAGGCCCAGGCCGAGGCGCGGATCCTGATGCTGTCGTCGAACAACATCCTCAAGCCGGCCGACGGCAAGCCGGTCACCATGCCCACCCAGGACATGGTCATCGGCCTCTACCATCTCACCCACCTCACCGCCGGTGAGCGGGGCGAGGGCCGGGCGTTCAGCTCGGACGCCGAGGCCCGGATGGCCTTCGACAACGGCGAGCTGCACCTGCAGGCTCCGGTGAAGATCCGGCTGCGCGGCGTGGTCGGGGTCGACAACGGCGCCGGCGCCGAGCCGTGGACCGCCCCGGAGGGCTGGGTCGAGGGAGACCCGCTGACCGTGGAGACCACCCTCGGCCGGGTGCTGTTCAACGAGACGCTGCCGCAGGGCTACCGCTTCGTGAACTACGAGATCCGCAAGGGTCAGCTCTCCGCGATCGTCAACGACCTCGCCGAGCGCTTCCCCAAGGTGGCGCTGGCCGCCACCCTGGACGGGCTCAAGGAGGCCGGTTTCCACTGGGCCACCTGGTCCGGCGTGACGATCGGCATGGAGGACGTCATCGCTCCGCCGCGCAAGCGGGAGATCCTGGAGCGGTACGAGAAGGAAGCCGACCGGATCGACAAGCAGTACCAGCGTGGTCTGATGACCGCCGAGGAGCGCCGCGGCGAGCTCATCGAGATCTGGACCAAGGCGACCAACGAGGTCGCCAAGGAGATGGACACCGCGCTGCCGCAGGAGAACCCGCTGTGGAAGATGATCAACTCGGGTGCCCGCGGTAACCTCCTCCAGCTCCGGCAGATCGCGGCGATCCGTGGTCTGGTGGCCAACCCGAAGGGTGAGATCATCCCGCGGCCCATCAAGGCCAGCTACCGGGAGGGTCTCTCCGTGCTGGAGTACTTCATCTCCACGCACGGTGCCCGGAAGGGTCTCGCGGACACCGCCCTGCGTACCGCCGACTCGGGTTACCTGACCCGTCGTCTGGTGGACGTCTCGCAGGACGTGATCATCCGCGAGGAGGACTGCGGCACCGACCGCGCCATCCCGATGCAGATCGGCGAGCGGATCGACGGCAAGCTGGTCGTGCACGAGCACGCCGAGACCAGCGTGCACGCCCGGACGCTGGCCGACGACATCAAGGGGCCGGACGGCACCGTCGTCGCCGAGCGGGGCCAGGACATCAACTCGATCCTGGTCGACAAGATCGTCGCCGCCGGGGTGGAGACGGTCCGGGTTCGCAGCGTGCTCACCTGCGAGTCGAAGCTGGGCGTCTGCGGCGCGTGCTACGGCCGCTCGCTGCCGACCGGCAAGACCGTGGACGTCGGCGAGGCGGTCGGCATCATCGCCGCCCAGTCGATCGGTGAGCCGGGTACGCAGCTGACGATGCGTACCTTCCACACCGGTGGTGTCGCGGGTGAGGACATCACCCAGGGTCTGCCCCGTGTCCAGGAGATCTTCGAGGCCCGGGTCCCGAAGGGCAAGGCGCCCATCGCCGACACCCCGGGTCGGATCCGGATCGAGGACGGCGAGCGGTCGCGGAAGATCATCGTGGTGCCGGACGACGGCAGCGACGAGATCGTCTACGACAAGATCTCCAAGCGGGTCCGGCTGCGGACCCACGACGGCGACCACGTCGAGGTCGGCGAGAAGCTCACCGAGGGCACCATCGACCCGCACGAGCTGCTGCGCATCCTCGGCCCGCGCGCGGTCCAGGTCCACCTGACCCAGGAGGTCCAGGAGGTCTACCGCTCGCAGGGTGTGCTCATCCACGACAAGCACATCGAGATCATCATCCGCCAGATGCTCAAGCGGGTGACGGTCATCGACTCCGGCTCGACCGAGTTCCTGCCGGGCGTGCTGGTCGACCGGGCGCTGTTCGAGTCGGAGAACCGCCGACTCGTCTCCGAGGGCGGCGAGCCCGCCGCCGGGCGCCCGGTGCTGATGGGTATCACCAAGGCCTCGCTGGCCACCGACTCCTGGCTCTCGGCGGCCTCCTTCCAGGAGACCACCCGGGTGCTGACCGACGCGGCGATCAACTCGCGCAGCGACTCGCTCGTCGGCCTCAAGGAGAACGTGATCATCGGTAAGCTCATCCCGGCCGGTACGGGCATCAGCAAGTACCGCAACGTCCGGGTCGAGCCGACCGAGGAGGCGAAGGCCAAGGTCTACTCGATGACCGGCTACCCCGAGACCGACTACGGCTTCGGGCCGGCCAGCGGCCAGGCGGTTCCGCTGGACGACTTCGACTTCGGGTCGTACCGCTAAACAGCACGGACGACGAGGCCCCCCGGCGACCGCCGGGGCCCCGTTCCGGGCCGGGGTTGGGGCCGCCCCAACCGGCCGGGCGCGGGGGGGATTGTGGGTATTTAGTACCCA
>NZ_JBFAVI010000025.1:0-59909 GCF_040679695.1 Micromonospora sp. NPDC052213 | reverse complement strand
TCCAGCCGCCGAAGGGCCTGGTCAGGGCATTGTCGGTCAGCCGGCCGGGGCTGCGGCGTCGCCGGGCCTGGGACACGGTGCGGCCTCGTGGGCCGGCCGCTCGCGGTCGCGCCGCAGGAGCCGGTCGAGCAGATCGTCCAGGGTCTTGATCTCGTCGCTGGTGTAGTCGGCGAAGACGCGCTCGAGGTTGCGCACGTGAATCCTGGCCGCCTCCTCGAGTTTCCGCCGCCCGTCGGGGGTGAGGGCGGCGAAGCTGACCCGCCGATCGGTGGGGCAGGGAACGCGTTCCACGAGACCGGCGGTGACCATCCGGTCCAGGAGCCGGGTCATCCCTCCCGTGGTGAGCGCGATCTGGCTCGCCAGGGCGCTCATCGTCAGTTTGTCCGGCGAGCGGGCGATGCGCAGCATAGCCTCGAACCAGGTGTGCGGGATGCCGCACTCGCGCTCCAGCGCCTCGCCGAGCTGCCGCTCCAGCGCGCTGTATGCCTCCACGAGCCGCCCGAACGTCGTCACCAGCCCGTGGTCGACCGCGCTCTTCACCATGCCAGAAACCTTACACTACAGATGTTGACGGCTCAAATAGTCCGACGTACAGTCGTTGAGTACTCAACATCTGAGTCGTCAGAGAAGGAGTGGGACATGCGTATCGCGATCCTGGGTGCCGGCAATGTCGGTGGGGCTGTGGCGACCGCCGCCGTGCGCGCCGGCCACGACGTCGTCGTCGCGGCGACCAGCGCCGAGCACGCCCAGAAGGCGGCCGGCAGCGCCGGTGCGAGCGCCGCTGCGTCGAACGCCGAGGCGGTGCAGGGAGCAGATCTCGTGCTGCTCGCCGTCCCGCACGCCGCCGTCGCCGGCATCGCCACCGAACTGGGCGAGGCACTGACCGGCAAGGTCCTCGTCGACGTGACGAACCCGCTCAACGACACCTACAGCGACCTGGTCACCGGCGGCGTCTCGGCTGCGGAGCAGCTTCAGGCCCAGGTGACCGGGGCATCCGTGGTCAAGGCCTTCAACACCATCCTCGCGAGCCGCCACAGCAACCCGGTGGAGAGCGGCGCGCCCCTGGACGCCTTCATCGCCGGCGACGACGGTGCCGCCAAGGACAAGGTCGCCGAGCTGGCCTCCTCCCTGGGCTACCGGGTGATCGACGCGGGCGGGCTACGGATGGCCCGGTCGCTGGAGGAGATGGCACTGCTGAACATCATGCTCAACGCCCGTAACGGGTGGAGCTGGCAGAGCGGCTGGAAGCTGGTCGGGCCGGTGGGCGGCGCAGCATGAGCGTCAGCCCCAACACGGCGCCCGTCCAGCACCTGTCGGCGGAGGTGCGTCGCTGGAGCGACGTCGGCACGGTGGGCCGGCTGCTGCCGGGCCCGGTGGACGCCACGGCGCCCGCGCGGACGAAGGTGCGGTGATGAGCGCGATGCGGACGTTCGCGCCGCCGGTCGTGGCCACCGCGGGCAGCACCGATGCGGATGCCCCGCTGGTGGTGCTGCTGCACGGCCGTGGCTCGCACGAGCGGGAGATCCTTCGCCTGGCCGACCACCTGCCCGTGGGCCCCACGTACGCGGCGGTGCGGGCGCCGATCGCCGAGGGCGGCGGGTACGCGTGGTTCGCCAACCGCGGCATCGGCCGGCCGGTCGCCGAGTCGTTGCGCGCGACAATGGACTGGTTCCGCGACTGGCTCGACGGTGTCGCTCCCGCGGGCCGACCGGTGGTGCTGATCGGGTTCAGCGGCGGGGCCGCGTTCGCCGGTGGGCTGCTGCTCGACGATCCGGGCCGCTACGCCGGCGCCGCGATCCTGTACGGGACGCTGCCGTTCGACGCCGGCGTCCCGACCACGCCCGGCCGGCTGGCCGGCGTGCCCGTCGTCGTCGCCCAGGGCGAACACGACAGCGTCATTCCACGGGAACTGCTCGACCGCACCTGGAACTACCTGCTCACCGAGGCCGGTGCCGCGACCCTCGCCCGCCGCGACCCGGTCGGACACGGCATCGCCGCGCCGGCGCTGGCGACCGTAGCCGGCTGGCTGCGGGAACGCCTGGCACTCCTTGCCGACCGGGTCCGCCCGACGCCGTCTCCGAGGACGTGGACAAGGCCGCCCGGCGGCCAGCTCCCGCCGCCCGTGGGGCCCGCCCGACGGTGAGCAGTCAGATTCGGCGGCAGCAGCACAGCGACAAGCGGCGGTCGAGCTGCGGGGACAGCTGTTCGCGCGCATCGCCGCGCTGCCACCCGCGCTCGCCGCGGGCTTGACCGCCAAGGGCTGCGGCGTCGTTCCGGCCGCACCTGCCCGGCCAGCCGCCGGTGGTACTGAGCCGGATCCGAACCCGGATGTTGTCGCCCTCGGCGACGAGGGCCTGGACCTGCTGCCTTTCGCCGGAGGGTCGGCGCCCGCCCGGGTTCGGGCGGGCGCCGGGGCGCAGGTGGTCCGGGTCGTGTTTCGCGTCACCTGGCCTGCCACCCACCGGCCGGTGGCTCGATCGCCCCCGGGATTCCGGCAGGTCAGCCAACCGGTGGGCCGATCCAGGAGGACCGGATCAGCTCCCGCTCGGTGGCGGCGAGGTGGGCGGTCGCGGCGAGCCAGGCCCAGGCGTACCGGTCCGGGTCGGGATCGGTGAGCCGGCCGAACGCGTCCCGGCCGCGCCGGTCGGACTCGTCGGCGAGCGCGGCGGCCACCGCGGCGGCGGTGGTGAAGCCGGCGCGGCGCAGCGGACCGGCCAGCCCGGCGCCCTCGCCCCGGGCCGCCTCGCCGACGGCGCGGCGACCGCCGGAGACGGCCAGCTCCACCAGCCGGCGGACCCGCCACAACGGGGACTCCGCAACCGCGTCGGCACCGACGGCGAGAACCGGTTCGGTCATCGCGGCCGGGTCACGCGGCGGCAGGTGGCCGCCCTGGATCTGGTCGTAGCCGAGGTCCGCCCGGCCGTGCCAGTCCGCCGGCAGCCGCAGCGTCGTGGCGGCACCGGGCACCGGGCCGACCGCGAGCGGGTGCAGCGTGCTGGCCCGGTCCGGGTCCAGCCGGCCGACCACCCGGATCCGCAGGCCCGGCCTGGAGGCGAGCCGCCGCAGGTTCGCCACGTGGGCCAGCACCGGGTGGGAGTTGACCGGCACCAGCCGGATCACCGGCCCATCCGGCACCGGCGCGCGGTCCGGCCCGGCGTCGGTGGCGGGGGCCAGCTCCCGGGCCAGCACCTGGTCACCGGCGGCACCGACCACCATCAGGTCACAGCCGACCAGCGCGGTCCCGGCCCGGGCCGGGTCCTCCGGATCGTCGGCGGCGAGTTGGGCGGTCACCACCTCGGCGAGCGGGCGGGCGAACAGTTCCGCCAGGGGCCCGGTGGACCAGTCGGTCCCGGAGATCGGGGTGGCTCGGACCCCCTTGCCGGCACCGAGCCGGCCGTCCGGGGAGACGGTGGTGCCGGTGATCCGCAGGCCGCCGCGGGCCAGCACCGCGTGGTTGACCGCGACCGCGCCCATCTCGGTGACCGCCCGGGCGCAGTCCTGTGCCCGGTCCGGGCCGCCCGGCTTCACGTCGCCGAAGGAGAGCTGACGCCCGTCGGCGGCGACCAGGTGGGTGACCACCCCGGCGTACCCGGTCGCGCTGATCACCGGTTCCCGGCAGACGCCGTACACCTCCAGCGTGCCGTCCGGCTGGTAGGCCCGCCGGAGGATGCCGACCAACGCCGGGTCGGGATCGCCGGCGGCCAGCCGACCGGCCACGTACAGCAGGTCGTGCAGCACCTCGACCAGTTCCGCCAGCCGATGGCCGGTCTGTCGTCCCCGGTGGGCGCGCAGTCCACGTACCGTGCGCAGCGCGGCGCTCTCGGCCCGCGGCAGGCCGGCCAGCCGGGCGCTGTGCGCGGCCCGCAGCAGTTCGGCCTGCGGGACCGCGCCGGCGGCCGGGACGCCGGCCGCGAGCACCGCGGCGGCTGCCCGCCACAGCGCGCCGGCGGCGGCCCGTTGCGCCTTCGTCGGTGCCGCGCTCCGTCCGGCACGACCGGCGGCCGCGCCATCCGTCTTTCCGGTGCGCCCGGCCCTCCCGGTACGCCCGGTGGCCGCGCCGACGTCATCCGAAGTGGACGACGCGGCGGTGGTGGACACCGGATCGGGGTGGGTGGCCGGGTCGGCGACCGGGCAGGCGACCAGGACCGCGGTCCGGTGCAGGCAGCGGGGCGACAGCAGGCAGCTGCACCTTGCCTGGTGCGGGTCGGTGACCGCGCCGGTCGGTCCGGGCGTCAGGGTGACCAGAGCCTCGGCGCCGCAGTCGACCGACACGCCGCCGTCGACCCGGCCGACCGGTACACCGGCCAGCCGTTCGACAGTGGCGTCCAGCCGCTTGTGCAGCCGGGACGGCAGGGCCGCCACCGCCGCGGCGGCGACCCCCGGCAGCACCGGCGGCAGCCGGTCGGTGTCCACGGCGGTGGATGTGCGGTCCGTCAACGTGATCCTCCGCGTACACGGTCGCCCACCCAGCGGGCGAGTTCGAGCGGGCTGAGAGCGGCGACCGGCATCCCCGCCGCGACGAGCTGCTCGGCGACCGGTACCGAGTAGCAGGGCACTCCCCTGTCGTTCAGCGCGGCACAGCCGAGCAGATGCACGCCGGAACTGGCCAGCGTGCGGACCTCGCCGAGCAGCCCGGCCAGCGGGTAGCCCTCCTCGAAGTCGCTGACCACCGCGACGATGGTGCGGCTCGGCACGGTCACCAGCGAGCGGGCGTGGGCCAGCCCGGCGGCAATGTGCGTACCGCCGCCGACGCGCACCTCCAGCAGCAGCGACAGCGGGTCGTCGACCCGGTCGGTCAGGTCGACCACCTCGGTGGAGAAGGCGAGGAAGTGGGTGGACAGGGTGGGCACCCCGGCCAGCACGGCGGCGGTCAACGCCGACCACACCACCGACGCCTCCATCGAGCCGGACACGTCGACCACCAGCACCAGCCGCCAGTCGGCCTCCTTGCGGGTCCGGGTGTTGAAGACCGGACGTTCCGGCACCACCACCGTCCGGCCGTCGCCGAGCCGCTGGGTGTGCGCCAGGTTCGCCCGCAGCGTACGGGCGAGGTTGATCCGGCCGCCGGGACGGCGGGACGGACGCGGGTTGGTCAGCCCGGTCAGCGCCGGACGGACCTGGGTGGCCAACTGCCTGGTCAGCTCCTCGACCAGCCGCCGGACCAGTGGCCGCAGCTTGGCCAACTGCCCCTCGGGCAGGCCACCGGCCAGCGACAGCACCGAGGTCAACAGCTCCATCGAGGGGCGTACCGCGGCCGGGTCGAGTTCGGTGAGCACGTCGGTACGGCCGCTCTCGGCCGCCCGGGCGATGACCTCCTCGCGTACCGCGGTGCCGAACAGCGCCTCGAGTTCGTCGGCCCACTCGCGCGCGGTCGGGAAGGAGGCGTCCTGGCCGCCGCCGGCCGCCTGGCCGAGGTCGGTGGCCCCCTCGCCCTGGCCCGCCCCGTACAGCTCGTCCAGGGCGCGGGCGTAGCGGCGGGCGTCGGTCGGCAACCGGTCGGGTTGGCGGCCGAGCAGCAGCCGCCACCGGTCCGTGGCGGTGAGCCAGGCGGCCGGCGTGCCCGCCCCGGGTTCGACGTCGGCGGCGCCGGTCGGCGTGCCCGGCCCGGGTTCGACGTCGGCGGCGCCGGTCGGCGTGCCCGGGATCGGGATGTCGCGGGCGACCAGGGCGGCCCGGCCGGCCGCGTCGGCGGCGGCCCAGCGGGCCAGCAGCTCGGGCGCGGCGGACAGGGCCAGATCGAGTCGGTCGCCCAGCCGTTCGGCAACGGTGTGCAGCAGCCGCTCCCGGGCCGCCGGGGTGAGCACGTCGAACCCGCCACGCAGCGCCGGCAGCCGGTCCAGGAACTCGGTGTCGGTGAGCCGCTCGATCCGCTCCAGCAGCGGGTCCAGCGCGGCCGGGGCGGACTGCAGCAGCGGATGCGCCGCGATGAGCAGACCACCGAGCAGCCGGTGCAGGTGCCGACGGGTGTCCGGCCCGGTCGCCGCGTCGATCCAGCCGGCCACCCGCGTGCCCAGGGTTTCCAGGTCGGTCAGGTCGAGCAGCACCCGGGCGGCCAGGGCGGCACCCTGGATCAGCGACGAACCGGCCCGGGCCAGGTAGGCGAGGGCCTCGTCCAGGCGTAGGCCGATCCGGTCCTCGCCGGCCCGGACCGCGAGGTCCACCAGCGCGGCGGCATCGGCCGCGGCGTCGCTGCCGGCCAGGCCGGGCAGCCCGCGGACCGCCGCGTCCAGCAGCACGACCGCCAGCTCGGCCGCCCGGGCCCGACCGTCGGCGGTGGTGCCGGGCAGGTGTTCCCGGCGCAGCGCCTCCAGCAGGTCCAGTGCGGCCAGCAGCTCGGGCAGCGTGCCGGTGCCCGGCAGCACCGCGGCCGCCAGCTCGAGCCGGTCGGTGACCAGTTCGGGCAGGTCGCACCGGGCGGCGTCGCGTAGCCCGGTGAGCAGCTGAGCGGCGGTGGGGCCGCCGTCGGCGGCCTCCCGGCGGAACCGCTCCCGCAGGGTGCCGGCCGCGGCCAGCGCCGCGGTCACCCCGCGTACGCCGACCAGGTCCAGCCGGGCCGCCACGGACGGCGTCCAGGCCAGTTGCCAGCGGGTGGTCAGGGCGGCACCGTCGCCGGTCCCGGACACCGCGATCGGCTCGCCGTAGCCGACGCCGCAGATCTGGAGGCGTTGCAGCAGGATCTCCCGCCGCCCGTCCAGCTCGGTGCGCAGCGGGTCCAGCCGCACCTCGCGGGACTTCGGGCTGTCCGGGTTGGGCATCCGCAGCGCGGTGAGTTCCGCCTCGACCGCTGGGCCGAGCCCGGACCGCGGCGTACCGGGGGCGACCCGGCCCCGGTCGGCACCGACCAGCACGGTCTCCAGCGCCTTCGCCAGCGCCCGGCCGCGGCCGAGCAGTTCACCCTGACCGAGCACGGTGGTCACCGCCTCCAGCACCTCGCCCCGGCCGGGGGCGGGCAGGTCCCGCAGCCGGGCCAGGTCGCCGGCCAGCCGTACCGTCTCGGCGGCCTCGCCGGTACCGGCGGTGTGACCGGCCGAGCGGAGTTCCCGGCACAGGTCGGTGACCGCCCGGGCGGCGGCGGCGCGGATCAGTTCCGGGTCGCCGCCAGCGGTGAAGACGGACTGCTGCCAGCGCGGGTCGCGGATCCCGGCCGGGTAGCCGGACCGGGAGTCGAGCAGGTCGAACGCGTACGGCACCAGCGAGGTGACCACCGTACCGCCGCCGCTGGTGGTGGCCGACCCGGGTCGGGTCGTCACGGACCGCACCGGACCGGCCGGGGCGACGACGGGCCGGGTGGACGCGGCGGCGACACCGGCGGTCGACACCGGATCTCCGCCGACCGGGCCGGCCGACCGGGCCGGGCCGTCGCCGTCGTCGGTCGACGGGGCGGCGAGCAGGGCCGGGGCGTGGAAGGCGCCGATGACGGCGGCGACCCGCCGGCCGGCTGCGCCGGCCTCGGCCAGCACCCGGCGCATGTGCCGCTCGCGGGCCAGGTCCCGGGCCGGCACGCCGTCGCCGCTGGCGCTGTCGGTACGCATCGCCCAGCCGACGCCGAGGGCGGCCCGGCGGACCGCCTCCGGCGGGCAGCCCGGGGCACGCACCTCGACCACCCGGTCCCACAGGTCGTCGCCGTCCCGGCCGGTGCCGCTGGCGCTGAGCGCGACGGCGTAGCCGGACCGGCGCAGGCCGGGCACCGGCTCACCGGCGTCCGGGTCGGGATCGGCGGTCGGCGCGGAACCGGCAGTCGGGCCGGGTTCGGTGGCCGGGTCGGTGCTGTCGGCGGTCCAGCCGGGGTCGGCCAGCGGCAGGTCGCAGCAGACCACCTCGACGCCGCGTTGCCGGGCCCAGCGGATCGCGGCCAGTTCCGGGGAGAAGTCGGCGAACGGGTAGAAGCCCATCGGCCCGTCCGTGCCGTGGCTGCCCACCAGGGCCAGCGGGGCCCGGGCGGCCGGGTCGGACAGGTACGGCAGCCAGCCCTGGAAGTCGGCCGGCAGCTCGATACAGACCACCTCGGCGCCGGCGGCGTCCAGCAGTGCCGGGACCACCGCGGCGAGGGCCGGGCTGTGATGCCGCACCCCGATCAGGTACGGCCGGACCGAACCGGCGAGCGCGTCGACCACGGCTCGCGGATCGGCCGTCGTCGGGTCGACCGTCGACGGGGCGGCGGTCGGCGGCGCCGCACCGGTCGACGTGCTGGAGAGGGTCGTCACCGCAGGCTCTCCCGCAGGTCCCAGAGCCGACGCCACATCGCCGAGCCGTCCTCGGCGCGGCGGCGGACCGGGCCGTCCCAGTAGCCGAGCAGTCGGGCGTGGTCGTTCTGGTCGTCCTTGCGGACCACGCCGAGCAGGTGCCCGGGCACCAGGTCGAGCGCGTCCCCGCCGGGCAGGTACGCGGCGGCCAGGCCGAGCGACGCCGCCACCTGCACCGCCTCGGCGGTGGACATGACCGTGCCGGGCCGTTCCACGTCCCAGCCCTCGCCCGACCGGCCGGTACGCAGGTCGCGGAACACGGTGACCAGGGCGTCCAGCACCGCGTCGTCCACCGTGTACGCCGCGCCGGCACGCTGCACGGCGGCGGTGGCCTGCCGGCGGACCAGGTCGGTCTCGGTGTCGGCGTCCGAGATCGGGTGGACGGTCTCGAAGTTGAACCGGCGCTTGAGGGCCGAGGACATCTCCGACACGCCCCGGTCCCGCAGGTTGGCGGTGGCGATCACGGTGAACCCGGGCACGGCGCGGATCAGGCCGTCCTCGGTGCCGGCCAGCTCCGGGACGTTCATCCGCCGGTCGGACAGGATGGACACCAGCGCGTCCTGCACCTCGGGCAGGCAGCGGGTGACCTCCTCGATCCGGACCACCCGGCCGGTGCGCATCGCGGTCAGCACCGGCGAGTCGACCAGCGCCTGCGGGGTCGGGCCCTGGGCGAGCAGCAGGGCGTAGTTCCAGCCGTACCGGAAGGCGTCCTCGGTGGTGCCGGCGGTGCCCTGCACGGTCAGCGCGCTGGTGCCGCAGACCGCGGCGGCCAGCAGCTCGGACAGCATGGACTTCGCGGTACCGGGCTCGCCGACCAGCAGCAGGCCCCGCTCACCGGCCAGGGTGACCACGCACCGCTCGACCAGGCTCCGCTCACCGACGAACTTCGGCGCGATGGTCATGCTGTCCGGCAGCTCGGTGCCGTCCGGGCCGGTGCGCCGGTCGGCGGGCAGCTTCAACGCCTCGCCGTCGCTGCCCCGGATGAAGGTGACCACGGCGCGCGGGGTCAGCGCCCAGCCCGGCGGCCGGGCGCCGTCGTCGTACGCGGCCAGGAAGGCCAGCTCGTCGGCGTACCGCTGTTCGGCGGAGAGGACCTGGGCTGCGGTCTCCGGCGCCGCGATGGGGCGGACGTGTTCCGTCACGGTCACGGGTGTTCCTCGATCTCTCTGGTTCGGATGGGGTGTGCGGGACAGGGGTCGGCGGCGGGGTGGTGCCGCGACGGCCTGGTCGGTCGTCGCGGCCACCACCGCCCTCCGGGTCGGGTCAGCGGCGGGTGCCGCGGGTGGGCAGGTTGTCGAACCGGGGCCGGTCGCCGTCGCGGAGGCGTTGCCAGGCCCGCCGGTAGAGGTCGGCGGCCGGTTCGAACGGCACGGTCACGCCGAGACCGGCCGTACCGTCGGGCGCGAGGTCGAACAGGGCGACCTTCCAGCCCTCGATCGGTGCCTGCCCGCTGCCGCGCTCCAGCCACGGCCCGGGCAGGAACAGCGACCGGCCGGCCCGGGACCGGCTGGCCTCGATGACCAGGTCGGTGCCGGCCAGTTCGGCGCGGGCCGCCTTCAGCCGGCTCGGCTTCCAACCGGTCCACTTCGCCGTGTTGCGGTCGGTCGGGTCCGGCATGGCCAGCAGCATCAGGTACACCGCCGCCGCGTCGGCGCCCAGGCCGTGTTCCCCGGCCGCCTCCGCGACCAGTTCGGGCACCGACCGGGTCGGATCCTGCGGCCACCAGGCCCCGTCCGCCGCGCGCGCGCCGCCGTCCGGCTCCCCCGGACCGCCGAGCAGCGCCGCGAACCGCGGGTCACGGACCAGGCGCAGCGCCACCTCCATCGGGTACGGCTTGGCCGCGTCCCGCCGCAGCGCCGGAAGGTACGGGTCCGTCCCGTCGGCGTCGAGCAGGTCCGGCCGCAACGCGGGCGACGGTTGGCTGTCGTAGGTGGACAGGACGATGGCGCCGTACCGTTCCCAGCCAGGACCGGTCTCCGACGGGGTGCCGGCCACCTGTTGGAAGTCGGGCAGGGAGACGTACTGGTCGAGGTCGAGCAGCAGGTCGGGGTTGGCCAGCCGGTCCCGGATCGCGGCCAGCGCGGCCGGCAGCGCGGCCCGGCACGGGTCGCCGGCCGGCGTGTGGTGGGCGACCCATGCTGCCAGGGCGATCGTGGAGCGCAGCACCTCACCGGTGAAGCCCGCTGCCCGGCCGTCGACCTGCCGGGCCCGGTCGCCCTTGATCTGGAAGGCCAGGTCGGTGCTCAGCTCGACCGAACGGGCCGGGTCGACCAGCGCCGGCAACGCCTTCGCGGGTCCCCAGCCGTGTCGGATCGCGCGCACCGCTTCGGCGAGCAACTGTTCGGGCACCACCACCCGGCGTCCCACGGCGGCGTTCCAGGCCGCCGCGGCCGCAGCCACGTCCGGGCCGTCGGCCCACAGCCGAGCCGGGTCGTCCGGCAGCAGCGCCGAGACCACGGCCCGCCGGACCTCCGGGCTGGCCTCGTCCAGCACCCCGAAAGCCAGCTTGACCTCGCCGACCTGCTTGACCCCGAGCGCCTTGCGCAGCTCGGTCGGCACGGTGTTCGACGAGTCCACGTACGGCAGGCCGGCCAGCACCAGCTTCGCGGCGGTGGGGGTGACACCCGTCAGCTCGGCGAACCGCTCGGCTGCTTCCGGCCGCCAGGGCAGTGGGCCGCGCGCGGCCCACTCGGTGAGGAAACCGGCCAGCCAGCCGGCCGGCCGTTCGTCACCGACCGGCGCCGAGAACATCACGGTGTACGGCTCGGGCACGGCGAACACGCCGGCCGGGTCGTGGTACAGCGCGTCGAGGCGGTAGCCGGTGGTCGTGCCGTGGTAGTTGAGGACGGCGATGAACGCCCCGTCGGGCAGCGGCAGGATGCCCGGCCGGGGGGAACGGCGCGTGCCGTCCGGATTGTTCAGGTCGTCGTCCAACAGGTGCAGCCTGAACCGGCGCCACCGGGTCGGCTCGGCCACCGTGCTCAGGTCGAGCCGGTCCAGCTCCGTGAGCAGGGCGCGCAGCGTCTCCCGGTGTTCGTCCGGGGTGACCGCGGCGACGGCCCGATAGGCGACGGCTGCGACACCGCCGAGCAGGGACCACCAGTCCAGAGCGGCCGGCAGCGACGGTCCGTCGAGGTGCAGCCGTACGGCGGGTTCGCTCCCGGTGGTGGCGGACCGCTGGGCGGCGAACGCCTGGAGCTGGGTGAAGGCGTGGGTCGAGCGGGCCCCCCCGTAGGTTGAGCCACGCAGACCGTCCAGCGCCATGTTGAGCTGCTCGTCGGTGGGTCCGGCCGCGGTGGCCACCGGCGCCACCGTCTTCGGCGCGGACAACGACCTGGTGAGCCGCTCGGTCACCGCGTCCAGGTCGGTACGCACCCGGGCGGCCAGCCGCAGCACCCCGGCCACCCCGGCCAGCACCGCGTCGTGGCTGACCGCCGGCAACGTCGAGCGGATCAGCTCGACCAGCGCGTCCTTGTCGTCCGCGTCGGCGGTGGACGGTCCGGTGCTGGAGGTGCCGGCCGGTGTGCCGACCATGGACGCCGGGACGGCGACGGGAAGGCCGGTGACGGCCTGCGTGGCAGCGGTCAACCGGGGTCCGGTCGCCGCCCGGGCCGCGGCCCGCGCGGCCTCCTCGGCCAGGGCGGCGCGGCGTTCGTCGAGGGCGACCTTGAACAGCACGGCGGCGGTGTCCCGGTCCACCCGGCGCAGGGCGGTGGAGCCGGCCGGGTCCCGGGGCAGCATGGTGCCGAGGAAGTTCTGTCCCGGCGGCGGGACCGCGTCGGGGGCGTAGCCCCCGCTGCCGGCGGCCGACACCACCCCGTCCGGGTCGACCAGGACGAAACCCTCGAGGACGGCCCGCGGCCGGTCGTCGCCGGGCAGCACCAGCGCCGCGACCGGTTCCTGTCCCGAGGCCACGGTGACGGTACGACCGGCCAGGTCCTCGCCGCGTACCGAGCCGTCCGGCAGGGTGACCACCCGCCAGCCGAGCAGACCGTCCACCGGAACGGCGGCCGGGGTGGCCCGGTCGGACAGGGCCGGCCGCAGCCAGCTCGCAGACTCCTGGAGGTGGCTTCCCTCGACCGGGAGGTCGGCCAGGAACCGGGGCAGGCTGCGCCGGCCGTGGGTGTTGCCGGCCGGGTCGTACTCGCGCCAGCCGTAGGTGGCGTCATCCTCCCCCCGGCGGTAGACCCAGTGTGAGGTGCCGTCGGTGATGACCGGCAGCTCCGACGGGACAACGGTGTCACCGGCGTGCAGCACGCCGCCGCCGGTGGTCCGCCCGCCGCCGGGCAGCGGCAGGGTGATCTCGTTCCCGCGCGGCTGGCTGCCGTGGCGACGGCCATTGATGGGCTGCGGCTCGCCGGGCGACGAGTGCCAGTAGCCGCGCAGATCGTAGCCGAGCGCCTCGGAACGCCAGTAGACCAGCAGTTGGCCGTCGACGTAGTGGTAGCCGGGCTGGCCCCACATGTCGCCGGCGGGGATGCGCAGGTCGTGGCGGAGCACGATGCCCTCGGCGCCGAGCACGCGCACCGTCGTCGGCCCGCCCAGGATCACGTACGGCCAGGCTTCCTGCCGGGTCACCTCGACCTTGCGGTCTCCACCGGTCACCTCCTGCCAGGCCAGCTCCCAGTCCGGCCAGCCCAACTCGTCGATGATCCCGCCGCGCAGGCTGCGGGCGACGTGTTCGGCGAGGTCGACGTCGAGGGCCTGCCTGAGGCCGCCGCCCTGACCGGGGTCACCGGACCGGTCGAGGTCGTCGGACACCAGGCGCAGCGCCTCGACCGGGAGCCTGCCCAACCAGTCCACCGACTTCGGCAGGTACGGCAGTCCGGTGGCGAACCCGTCGCGGATCCGGGCCCGCAGCCACTCGGTCAGCGACGGCCGGATGCCCGGCGTCCCGGCCAGCCGGCGCAGGGCGGCCTGCTGGTCGTCGACCTGGTCGAGGCCGCGGCGCAGGGCCCGGGCGAACCGGTCGTCGCCGGCCACGGCGAGCAGGTCCCGCTCTCCCCCGACCCTGACCCAGTGCGCCAGGTCCAGGGCTTCGCGCTCCTTCGGCGGGGCCACCGGCAGGTCGAGGGCGAGCAGCAGGTCGAGCAGGTCCAGGTCGCCGTCGGCGGCGAGCATCTCGCCGCTGTCGGTCAGTTCGGCGCGCAGCCGGTCGGCCATCCGCTCGACGAGCGGGTACAGCTCCGGCACCCGTCGGCGGTGGTAGCCGGATTCGGCCCGGCTCACGAAGCGGCGCAGCCAGCCGACGGAGCCGTCCTGCGGGCGGGCCGTGTCCGGCACGTCCGGTTCAAACAGTCCGGCGAGCGCACCGGTGTCGGTCAGCAGGGCCAGCCACGTGACCAGGTTGTCCCGATCGGTGGGCATCAGGTCGAGCAGGCTGCCGCGGATCGCCGGGTCGCGGCCGGCCAGCGTCGTCACCGCCGGCAGGTGCGCCTTCCACCAGCCGGCCGGCGCCTCGGCGGCCACCGGCAGCCGGAGCAGCTCGGTCAGGTAGGCCGCCTCGCGGTCGGCGACGGCGGCGCTGGCCTTGCCAGCGGCCTTGGTGGCGGCCCGGACCAGCCGGTTCACCGCGGTTGCCGACTGCGCGGACGGAACCACGCCGGCAGCCGCGGCCCGCAGCGCCAGCCGGCAGAACCGGTCCAGCGCCTCGTCGGCCGGCAACTGGGCGGACAGCTCCTTCGCGTAGCCGGCCAATGCGGTCGCGGACACCACCTTGGCCGACGCGAACTCCAGGTAGACCTCGTCCAGCCGGTTCAGGTCGACCGGCAGGCCGTGCTGCGCCTCTGCCTTGCGCGCCTTGTTGAACAGCTGCGTCGCGTAGGTGTCCTGCCCGGCGGCCAGGAACACCCGCGCCGCCTGCTCGAAGAACGTCGGCAGGAAGTGCGGCAGCGTACGGGCGAACCGGTCGGCGACGGTCTGGTGCCCGTCCAGGGCGGCCTTCGGCCGCGACCGTACCTGCTTGGCCAGCTTCTGCAACTCCGGCACCACCGCCAACGCGTGCCGGCCGTCCGCCGCGTGGTGCACCAGCACCCACTCCGGGAAGGCCAACGGGCGGCGCGGGCCCAGCCCGACGACGGCCGGCTCGGCACCCGGTGTCAGGCCGAGGAACCCGACAGCGATGTCCTCGCCCTCGCCGAGGGCCGCGTCGACCAGGCGGACCACCGGCCGGTCGTCGAGTGCCGGGTGCCGGTAGGTGCGGGCGGTGAGGGGCACCGCCCGGTCGCCTGCCCCGGCGGTGTCGATCGGCAGCACCGCGCCGGCGGTGAGCAGGCTCTCGGCCGATTCCTCGCCCGACATGGTCGTCATCCCGGTCACGCCTTCTTCCCCGTTCCGGTCACGGCGCCGGACAGGGCCGTCGCCATCCGCATTCCTTCCGACCAGGCCACCGGCCCGACCTCGGTCAACCGCAGCGTCGGTCCGTCCACGACCGACCAGGAGAGGTTGCCCAGAGTCGCCTCGGAGTCCCAGTAGTCCTCGTCGAACCACATGGCAGCCTCGACCGTGCGTCCGGCCTCCCAGACCCGGCACTTGACCTGCGAGCCGGAGACCCGGAAGCCGAGCGTGGCGGCCCGGGCGGCCAGTCGGTTGGGGACCTTGGTGCCGCGGAAGTCGGTGATCGTGGTGTCACGGTCCTTCAGGTCGGTCGGCTTGCCCCAGGTGCCCCGGTGCAGTTGCTCGACCCGCTGGGCGATGTCCAGTTCGTCGGCGAACTCCCGCAGGTCTGCCAGGTCGGGCAGGCGCACCGGGTGGGGCAGCGTGGCGCTGGCCGGCGAGAGCCGGACGGTCTCCCCGTCGAGGTTGACCACGCGCAGGTCGCCGGTGTCGGTGACGTCCCGCAGGAAGCCCGGCTCGGTCGGGTCGTCCCCGAGCACCACGAGGTCGCGCAGCGCGTCCCGCCAGGCCGGGTCCGGCCAGACCCGGGCCAGCAGCCCGGTCGGCACCGGCAGCGAGGACACCACCCAGGCGTCGACCCGGGTCAGACATTCCGCGGTGTGCCGGTCCAGCCACTGGGCGAGCTGGCGCAACCGGTCCACCTCGGGGGTGTCCCGCAGCACCTTCGGCAGAGTCTTCAGTGGACGGCCGGTGGCTCGCGGGCCTGTGGCCCGCGCCGTCACCTTTCCGTCCAGGAGAGAGATCTCGTACGAGTCTCCCACCGGTAGCCAGCCCATCAGGAATACCCTCCGCAGTGGCAATTAGCCAGATTTCGTGAGGAATCGACCACGAATGACAACGCAGGGCACGCTAACAGTAGTGACCGACACGACATCGGCCCGGCGGCGGGGTGACGGGGCCGGGGCCGGGCGGGGCGACCAAGACGAACTCGCGGGAGTCGCAGGTCCGGCCAGTCCGAGGGCACTGTGAAGGGTCAGGCGCGGCCCGAACGGGAGGCGGGTTTGTGACCTAGGTCACGACATGGCGTCCGTGGCCGGGTGGCCCGGGTCCCGCCCGGCGAGGGCGGCGACCGTTGATCGAACCGTGCCGAATTGTCAGGTGAGCCGAGGCGGTCGAGGCGGTCCGGCATGCTCGGTTTACCGGCAGGCCGCTCCTCAACGCGGCGATCCGGGAAGATCCGCTCACCGACCACGTGAGAGACCGTCCGTACGCTGATCCGTTCTGACACCGAGAACAGAGACCGGGCGGTCACCGGCTGGACGCCCGCCCGGACCGCCGGCCTGCGGCAGCCGGACCCGCACACCGCCGCCGGCCAGTGGAAGTGTGCGAGACACGGCGGTCGCGAGGTGTGACACCGGCGCTTGTGACTGCGGAGGGTGAGCCGGCCCGCCGCCGCTATTCCTCGTCGGTCTCCGCCCAGGCGGCCGCGACCAGGGCCGGGAGGACGTGTGCGGCGGTGCCGCGCAGGTTGATGGCGCAGACCCGGTCGAGTGGGGTCGGCTCCGGGTTGACCTGAATCACGGCAGCGCCCGAGCGTGCCGCGACCCGGGGGATCTCGGCCGCCGGGTGGACGACACCGGAGGTGCCGACCGTCAGCAGCACGTCGCAGGCAACGGCCGCTTCGACCGCCGCGGTCAACGCCGCCTCGGGCAGTGGCTCACCGAACCACACCACTCCCGGGCGGACGAGCGCTGCGCAGGACGCGCACCGCGGCGGTGGAATCCGGCGACCTCCGTGCGGCTGCGCGGGCTCGCCGTCCGATGTGCCCTCGAAGGTCGCCGGATGGGCGGCCGCCGCGATGCAGCGGGGTGCGAACAGGCTGCCGTGCAGATGGATCGGCGCCGGGGTCCCGGCCCGTTCGTGCAGGTCATCGACATTCTGGGTGATGACGGTGCTGTCGAGGACCCGGGTCTGGATGGTGGCGATCGCCAGATGACCGGGGTTGGGCTCGGCTCGGGACACCCGCGCGCGCCGCCACTCGTACCAGCCCCAGACCAGGTCTGGATCGGCATGGAACGCCTCCGCGGTAGCGAGCCGCTGAGCGTCGAAGCGCGCCCACAGGCCGGTGAGACCGTCACGAAAGGTGGGCACACCGCTCTCGGCGGAGATACCGGCGCCGGTGAGGACGACGACACGGCGGGCGCTGCCGAGGAGTTGGGCAGCTCGACGGAGCAGAACACCTTCCATATGTGGAGATCCTGCCACCACGCCACGGCGGCCGGCGCGCAACCGCCTCGCGGCGGATGGCCGCATCGGGCGGACCGCAGGTCCGACACGACCCGACCGTCCACCGGTCTGCGCTCGGCGCCACCGAGCGTTAGTCTGCCCGTCGTGTCCGACGACGTGGTCGCGTACTACCGTCAGTTCCTCGACGAGCGCTCCTGGTACGCCGAAGGGTTGAGCTGGACGGTGATCCAGCCGGCGAGCGAGCCGGTCACGGAGGACGTCGTCCTGCGACGGCTGCGCGGCCGGCGAGTCGACCTCACCGAGATCCACTTCCCGCACGTCAACGACTTCCGGCCCGGGATGCCCGACGAGTCGAAGGTGGCCTACCTGACCCAGGTCGGCCCGGCCGTGGTGATGCTCCAGCCCAACGGCTTCGAGGGCGCCCGGCGGGAGGTGCTGCGCTGGCTCAGCGACGGTGCCCGCGTGCACAACATCGACTGGACGATCAACGGCAACGGCGGCATCAGCTACGCCGTCTACGGCAAGGTCCTGGCGTGGGTGGACAAGAACGCCCCCGGTCGGCGTCACGGTGAGCAGCCGGACGTTCTCGACCACGACCTGGACGGACTGCGCGAAGCCCGCCGCCGGTGGGACGCCGGCGACCTGGCGGGTGCCGACTTCGACGCCGAGGCGATGGCGCTCGTCGAGCGGCGCACCGGCGTCCGGCTCGACGTCGGCTGGGTCGACGGCTTCGAGGAGCCCGGCCAGGCCGTGATGATCGGCGACATCCCACGGGACCCGAGGCCGCCGGGCCGGTTCGGGCACGAGGACCCCGACCTGGACGCCCGGCTGCGGAGTGCGGCGGAGCCGACGCGCCGCGCCGCCCTCACGTTGGTCGCGCGGGCACTCGCCGATCGGTTCACCTTCAGCGACCCCGAGGCAGTGGCATCGACGGTGGATTCGGTCGAGCGAGGGGTGCCACTCGCCCCGGAGATGCGTACGCGGATGTTCCGCTCGCGGGCTACTGGCGACGGTGTGGCCCCCTCGGCCGTCCACGGGCTCTACGCCGCAACCGCCCTGCCGGGCCGGCACGCGGACGAACCGCTCGACCTGCTCAACGCGGCCACGTACGCGATTCCCGACGAATGGCCCCGCCTGCGCCAGGCGATCGACGGGCTGCTGCACGGCTGACCGTTCGAGAGTGCCGGCCGAGTCGACGGTGTCGATCAGTTGTCCGGATCCGACGCTGTTGAATCGCTGAGCTGTAACCGCTCGCGTAGCCGCCGCGCTTCCCGGCCGCGGTACGCCCGCAGGACGCCTTCCAGCGTGTCGCGTACGTGCGGATCGGGATGATCGGCCAGGTATGCCAACTCCTCCGCACCGCCGCGCCGGCCGCGGCCCAGCTCGCAGAGCACATCGATGATCTCGTCGGCGCTGCTTGCCGCCCGCAACCGCATCATCAGCTCAGCCTTCGGCTTCGGTGGCTCGTCGTGGGGGAACCGGCGGCGCAGCTTGTCCACCTTGTACCCTCCGCGTGGCAGGCAGGATGGGCACGGGCAGGGGCGCCGACCGTGAGCTGCCGGCAGGTACCGCCAACCGACTCCTTGCGGGACGTCACGGATCCGTCGTATCTCGGCGCTCGTGATCGCGCGAGGCACGAACACCTCGTAGCCGCGCGGATCGTCGAGTTCGCGCAGCGCCGCGACCGCCTGGGCGGCGGTAGCCTCGCGCGGTGGGGCGCCGTAGTGCCCGACGGTCACCGGCTCGTCGTCGGGCAGCCGCAGATGCACCCCTACCAGCACCCCCGAGTGCCACCGCCGCAGCTCACGAACCCACTGGTGGGTGAGCGTGTACGACGGCAGCACCGGCATGCAGTACACGCCCCGTCCGCCGGACCGCCCGTGGCTGCGTGCGGCGATTCCCGAGCGCTCGATGCGTCGAGCCGACCGCCTCACGGTGATGTGCACGAACTCCGCCATTGTTGGGGATGGTAGCCGGCCGGCGGGTGGCGACGGCCACGAGTTTTCGGGCGTCCTACGCGATCGGGGCGACCGACAACGTACTCGTCTCGGGTAAGGATCCGCACCGCCCGCGCCCGCTCGGCGGTATGCGGTGGGAAGATCAGGGGCTGGTGAGGATGACGAGTTGCTGGGTGGCTCGGGTCATCGCGACATAGCGGTCGACCGCTCCTTCGATGCCCTCGCCGAACGCCTCCGGGTCGATGAGGACCACCAGGTCGAACTCGAGCCCCTTCGACAGCTCCGGGGTCAGCGACCGGACGCGGGACGTCGCCCGGTACGTGGGATCGCCGATGACGCAGGCGATCCCCTCGGCGTGCGCGGCGAGCCAGGTGGCGAGGACCGAGTCCAGATCCGCAGCGGATCCGTGTACGACGGGGACGCCGCTGCCGCGGACGGAGGTCGGCACGTTGGCGTCCGGGAGCGCGGCCCGGATGACCGGCTCGGCTTCCGCCATGACCTCTTCCGGCGTCCGGTAGTTGATGGTCAGGGAGGCCAGGTTGGTCCGGTCGAGCCCGATCCGCTCGAGCCGGTCCTGCCAGGACTCGGTGAATCCGTGCCGGGCCTGGGCGCGGTCCCCGACGATGGTGAAGCTGCGCGACGGGCAGCGCAGCAGCAGCATCCGCCACTCGGCGTCGGTCAGTTCCTGGGCCTCGTCGACGACGATGTGCGCGAACGGGCCGGCGAGCGGGTCCCGATCAGCTTCGGGCAGTCCGGTCCCGTCGATCAGGGCGTCCCGCAGGTCCTGCTGGTGCAGCATCGTCATCAGGCCTTCGCCGTCGTCGTACGCGGCGGATGCGATCAGGTCGTCGACGACCCTGGCCATGTGCTCGCGCTGGGCGGCGACGGCGGTGTCGCGCCGATGCCGGCGTCGGGACGCCTCCGGGTCGCCGAGCCGCTGCCGCGCCGCGTCCAGGAGCGGCAGGTCGGACACCGTCCAGGCCCGCGCGTCGCCGCGTTGCAGCTTCCGTACGTCGTCGGGGCCGAGCCAGGGAGCGCACTTGCGCAGGTAGGCGGGGACCGACCACAGGTCCGCGACGAGGTCGGCCGGGTCGAGCAGCGGCCAGGCGCGGTGGAAGGTCGTGAGCAGCTCCCTGTTCCGCAGCAGCGACCTGCGGACCACGTCATCCGGCTCGTCGCCGTCGTACTTGTCCAGCAGGACGGTGAGCAACTCCGCCCAGATCTCGTCACGTGCCTCGTTGTGTGGGGTACCGGGCCCCGGCGCCTCGAACGCCTCGGCCCAGTCGTCGGCGCTCAGCCAGATGTCGCACTCGTCGGTCGTGACCGTCATCCCCTTGTCCGGCGGCTCCTCGTAGAACCTGACGGCCGCCTCGATCGCCTTCACCAGGTCCGCGGACGACTTCAGCCGGGCCACGTCCGGGTCGGTCTCGACGGTTGCCGCGGCACCCTCGGGGACGAGGTCCCGCAGGGTACAGGTCTGTACGTCCTCCTCACCGAGGCTGGGAAGGACGTCGGCGACGTAGGCCAGGTAGGGCTCGTGCGGACCGACGAACAGCACGCCGCCCCGGCGGTGACCGAGGCGAGGGTCGGCGTAGAGGAGGTAGGCGGTGCGGTGCAGGGCGACGACGGTCTTCCCCGTGCCCGGACCACCGTCGACGACGAGCGCGCCGCTAGACCCCGCGCGGATGATGGCGTCCTGGTCGGCCTGGATGGTGCCGAGCACGTCGCGCATCCGGGACGACCGGGTGCCGCCCAGGCTGGCGATGAAGGCGGACTGGTCGTCGAGCGCGGCGTGCCCGTCAAGCCCGTCCGAGGTGAACACCTCGTCCCAGTAGTCGCTGATCCGGCCACGGGTCCAGCGATACCTGCGGCGGCTTGCCAGGCCCATCGGGTTGGCATGGGTCGCCCCGAAGAACGGCTCCGCCGCCGGGGAACGCCAGTCGAGCAGCAGCCGGCGACCCGCGCCGTCCGTGAGGCCGAATCGTCCGACGTACACGGGCTCGGAGTTGTCCGGGCCGACCATGCGTCCGAGGCACAGGTCCAGACCGAAGCGACGCAGGGCGCGTAGGCGAGCGGTCAGCCGGTAGACCTCCTCGTCCCGGTCCATCGCCCGCCGGCCCATCCCGCCGGGCGCCTTGCGCGCGGCATCGAGGCGGCCGGACAGGTCGGCGATCGACTGCTCGAGGCTCTCCGCGATGGCCGCGAAATGCTGCTCGTCGGCGGCGATCAGCTTCGGATCGGCCTTGGCAGAGAGGTTGTCGGGAAGATCAAACGCGCTGGTGGTCAGCGGGTTCACGGCATAGCTCCGATCTGAGGCCGCTTGCAACGATTGCGCGGCAGGGCGTCTGAAGCGGCGTGACGAACCTGGGGGCCGTGACGAGCAACGCTCCGCCGGACGCGGATCCCGTGGCGTTGTCGGTTCAGGTCGCCAGAGTTCGCAGGTTTCATGTTCCGGGTCCCGCTCGGCGATCCCGCGTGCTTCACGCGGGCGGCGGCGTCCCGCTCGTCAGCTCGCGCGCCGACTGGCCGACCGGCACCAACCGCATTCCGCGAATCTCCCATTTCCGTAAGTTCTGGCCTCGGCCGGCAATTCTGCGGCACGACCCGGGTCTTGCCACAAGCCCCCGGGTGCGATATACGTTGGGAGTGGCAGGGAGTGGATATTCCCTGCCTGGATGCCCCTGTGGACGGACCAGCCCTTCGTGAAGCGACGGCGCGCCGCGCTGTGGCCCGGTCAGCAGGCTGATGCAGGCGCGGTTGTCGATGTGTAGGCGGTGGCCGCCGGCGGCGTGTTCGACCGGCACCAGCACGCCGAGACCCGGGCCGGTGCCGCCCATGTCGCCCCACAGCCACGGTCTCGACGGCGCGGAATCCAGGTGCCGCTGGGGCGTGGCGGCGGATAGCTTACGCAAATGAGCGCAATCCCGATCACCGGACCGCACCTACAGTTCCACACCGATCCAGGTGAGTTTCTTGCCGCGGCCGACGACCACCTGGCCGCCGACCCGGTGGTCAGCACGGTCGTGACCACCGTTGCGCACCGACTGTTGTCGCAGCGCGCCGCCGGGATCGCGCAGCCCGACCGCAATTGGTGGCTGGTGGTCAGGGACGAGTCCGGCGCCGTGGTCGGTGCCGGGATGCGGACGGCGCCGTTCGCACCCTATCCGCCGTTCCTGTTGCCGATGCCCGACGAGGCGGCCGTGGCCCTGGCCCACACGTTGCACGAGCGCGGGGAGCAGGTGCTCGCGGTCAACGGTGCCCTTCCTGCCGCTGAGCTGTGCGCCGCCGAGCTGGCCCGACTCGGCGGTGGCCGAGTCCAGGTCAATCTGCACACGCGGCTGCACGAGCTCGGTGAGCTGGTGTGGCCGGCGCGAGTGCCCGGCGGCTTGGAGGTGGCGACCGAGGACGACCTGGAACTGGTCACGGAGTGGTTTGGCGCGTTCATGGGCGACGCCGACGAACAGGCCGGCCGCCGGCGCGGTGCCAGTGCTGACGAAACACCCGACCGTGCGGAGATGCTGCGCCGGCTACAAGGCGGACAGTTCTGGTTCTGGGTCGACGAGACTGGGCAGCGGGTGCACCTCACCGGCGCCAACCCACCGTCGTTCGGGGTCGCGCGCGTGGGCCCGGTGTACACGCCGCCGGCCCAGCGCGGGCGCGGTTGGGCCAGCAACGCGGTCGCTGAGGTTTCCCGGCGGATCCAGGCCGAAGGTGCCCGGGTGTGCCTGTTCACCGACCAGGCGAACCCGACCTCCAACAGGATCTACGCCACCCTCGGCTACCGGCCTGTGGTCGACATGGCCAACCTGGTCATCATTCGCTGACGTCGAACGCATCGCGGTGTGGACCAGCATCCGGTACGCCCCTCCACGCCGCGCGACGCGGGGTCACCGTCCGCCGCATGATCGTCTAGTCTGCGCGCGTCGCCTCTCGCCGCCTTCCTGGACGGTCACCATGCAATGCCAGACCTGTGGGGACGCCACGTCCCCGGCTTTCAACGAGTGCCAGCGCTGCGGCACGCCGCTCGGCCAGCCGGCAGTCACGCCAGGCGTGCCCACGTACCCCGTCCGGAGCCTGGGCACGGCCGCCGCGACAGCGGTCGGCGCGGCCAGCCTGCTCTACCTGCCGAGCGGGCTGTTCCCCGTGCTCGGCGTCCGGATGGCCCGCACGGCCGCCGAGCGGAGTGACCGCGACCTGCTGCTGGGCGCGGCGGTCGCCGAGGGGCTACTCACCCTGGTCTACCTGCTGGCGATCCTGACCGCCGCGGTGCTGGTGATCATCTGGACGTGGCGGGTGCGGACGAACCTGGCGGCATTCCCGGGAGCCCTGCCGACGCTGAGCCCGGCCTGGGCCATCGCCGGTTGGCTGGTCCCGCTCGCCAACGTCGTCGTGCCGGCCCGGGTGGTGGCCAACGTGGCCAGGGACAGCCTCTGGCGGCGGAACACGCCGGTGCTGGTCGGGGTCTGGTGGACGGCCTGGTTGGTGTTCGTCGTCGGGGACCGGGTCCTCGGTCTCCGCGACGAGCAGCGGTACGGCCGGCTGACCGAGTGGCCCCGCAGCGAGACGGAGTTCGCCACGTACGTCCGCTACTACCAGGAGGCGCTCGGCCCTCGGGTGATCCCCACGGTCGCCTGTCTGGTCGCTGGCGCGTCCTTCATCGTGCTGATCCGCCGGATCTCCGTCGCCCAGCAGGACCGGATCGCGAAAGCAGCTCCGCTCTGGCCCGGGTACCCCGGCGGGGTCGTGCCGGGCGCGCCCTACCCGCTGCCCCCGGGTGCGTCGGCGAACCCGGCGGGGTCGATGTCCGGCAGGCCGGCCGCGCCGGGTCCGGCCTCAGCGTCGCCGCCGGCCCCGCCGGCGGCGGGTGACACGATCGGGGCGTGACGGGACTGGTCCAGCCGGCGCAGTCGCTGCCGTCGATCATCCGGCGTCGCCTGCGCGCAGGCCGCGCGGGAGTTGCTCGCCGGCTCGGACCACCCCGCTGGAGCCCGCTGGCCAGTCAGTGGGTGCTCGGCACGGACGCGGCGCTCCCCGACCCCGGCAACGCCACCCGCCGGGGCCGCCGTTACGCGTCGAGGAACTCGTCGATCATCGGGGCCAACCATTCCGCGCGCTGCGGCAGCGTGGTGTGGGTGGTGCCGGGCAGGA
Organism: Micromonospora sp. NPDC052213; assembly: GCF_040679695.1. Taxonomy (NCBI): domain Bacteria; kingdom Bacillati; phylum Actinomycetota; class Actinomycetes; order Micromonosporales; family Micromonosporaceae; genus Micromonospora; species Micromonospora sp. NPDC052213. The sequence goes on along the minus strand of NZ_JBFAVI010000025.1, from coordinate 35,977 downwards.
CCGCCAGCCGGCAGGCCGGCAGGCCCGTCAGGTCACCGACCACCCCGCCGCCGAGCAGCCGGAACATCTCCACCGCGTGCTCGGGCCGGACGATGTCCGAGTCAGCCAGGACCAGCAGCGTCGGCGCGGACAGCGCCCGGATCGCCGAGGGCGGCCACCGGGGCGGGTCCGCGTCCAGTTGCTTGATCTTGCGTACGAGGGTGGGCCAGGCCGCCGGGTCGGGGGCGGTGCGCACGTACTCGTCGTGGAACTCCGAGCCGTGCAGGTGCTCCGGTTCGAGGTGCTGGATGCCGTCGAGCAGCCCCGGATGCAGGCCGGTGGCGTCGATGCTCACCGAGGCCAGCACCAGACGGCCGACGCGGTGCGCGTGATCGGTGCCCAGCCGCAGCGCCACCGCCGCGCCCAGGCTCCACCCGAACACGTCCGCCACGGCGACGTCGAGATGGTCGAGCAGGGCGACGACGTCGACCGCGAAACCGTCGACCGACAGTGGGCCATCGCTGTCCGCCGTACGTGCGTGGGCCCGCAACTCGACCGCGACGACGCGCCGGGTCTTCGCCAGCAGCGGCAGGATCGCGCCGAACGAGGTGCCGATGCCGGACAGGGCGCCGTGCAGCAGCACGAGCGGGCGGCCGGGCCCGTCGCCGTGCGACTCGTAGTACATGGACAGACCGTTCACGGGTGCGTACGCCATGGCGTCACCCTGCGCCGCGCCGCTTACGACCCGCTTACCGCAGGTAGGGTGGCCGGCATGCGTTTCGGCGTCCTCGGGCCGCTCGCCGTCGCCACGGACGCCGGCGCGCCGGTCACGGTGCCGGGCGCCAAGGTGCGGGCGCTGCTGGCCGACCTGCTCGCGCACCGCAACCAGGTGGTCTCCGCCGGCCGGCTCGTCGACGACCTCTGGGGTGACGCCCCGCCCGCCAACGCGGCGGGCGCTCTCCAGGTGCGCGTGTCGCAGCTACGCAAGGCCCTCGACGACGCCGAACCCGGCGCCCGGGACCTGGTCGAGTCCCGCGCGCCCGGGTACGTGCTGCGAACCGACGCGGTGGACGCCGACCGGTTCGTCGCGCTGGCCGCCGAGGACGACGTGGATAGCCTCACCGAGGCGCTGGGATTGTGGCGGGGCGAGCCGTACGCGGACGTGGCGGACGAGGAGTGGGTGCGCGCCGAGGTCACCCGCCTCGCCGAAGCCCGGCTGGTGGTGCACGAGAAGCTGGCGTCGGCGCGGTTGACCCGGGGCGAGCACGCGCTGGTCGCCGCCGACCTGGCCGAGCTGGTCACCCGCCACCCGCTGCGGGAGGGGCTGCGGGCGCTGCACATGCGGGCCCTGTACGCGTCAGGACGGCAGTCCGAGGCCCTGGACAGCTACGCCGACCTGCGCCGCCGGCTCGCCGACGAGCTGGGCCTGGACCCCGGCCCGGACCTGACCGCGCTGCACCGGCGGATCCTCGAGCAGGACACCGCGTTGCGTCCGCCGCCGGCCGCCGCGCGGATCCGCAACAGCATGCCGGCCCGGCTGGACGAGCTGGTCGGCCGCGCCGAGGCGCTCGCCGAGCTGCGCGCCCTCGTGCCGGGACAGCGGCTGGTCACGCTGGTCGGTCCCGGTGGGGTCGGCAAGACCCGGCTGGCCACCGAGGTCGCCCGTGAGCAGGCGTACCCCGACGGGGTGCACCTGGTCGACCTGACCGCGTTGCGCCCCGGTGAGACCGGCGTCGCCGACCTGGTGCTGGCCGCGCTCGACGTCCACGAGATCGCGGGAAGCCGCGTCACCGCCGAGGACCATCTGGTGGCGGCGCTGCGGCATCGGCGGACCCTGCTGATGCTGGACAACTGCGAGCACGTGGTCGAGCCGGCCGCCGCGCTGGTCGCCCGGCTGCTGCGGCAGGCACCGGAGGTGACGGTGCTGGCGACCAGCCGGGAACCGCTCGGCCTCGCCGGTGAGCTGCTGTGGGAGGTGCGGCCACTGCCCGTACCCGCCGAGGAGCCGGACCTCGACGCGGTCCGGCGGTCCGCGGCGGCCCGGCTGTTCGCGGCCCGGGCCGCCGCGCAGCAGCGCGGCTTCCACCTGGACGAACGGACCGCGCCGGCCGTCGCGCAGCTCTGCCGCCGCCTGGACGGCCTGCCGCTCGCGCTGGAGCTGGCCGCGAAGCGGGTACGCGCGTTCGGTCTGGCCGGTGTCGTCGAGCGGCTGGACGACCGGTTCCGGCTGCTCGGTACGACGCAGCGGGACGTCCCCGCCCGGCAGCGCACCCTGACCGCGGTGATCGGCTGGAGCTGGGACCTGCTCACCGACCACGAGCGGACGGTCCTGTCCAGGCTCGCCGTGCACGCGGACGGCTGCCCGGCGGAAGCCGCCGAGGCGGTCTGCGACGCCGACGTCGACGTCCTGTCCGGGCTGGTCGACCGGTCGTTGCTGGTGCTGGACGAGTCCGGTGTGGCGCCGCGCTACCGCCTGCTGGAGTCGGTCGCCGCGTACGCCCTCCAGCGCCTGGACCCCGCCGACCCGGTCCGGGAACGGCACGCCGCGTACTGGACGGGGTGGGCCGAGCGCGCCGACCCGCTGCTGCGCGGCCCCGGCCAGCGCGAGTGGCTGGCCCGCCTGGACGCCGAGACCGGCAACCTGCGTGCGGCCCTCGCCCACGGCGGTGGCCTGCGCCTGGCGAACGCCCTGACCTGGTACTGGTTCCTCCGTGGGCGCCTCACCGAGGCCCACCGGGCCCTGACGCTCGACGGCGACGCCGCGGCGCGCGCCGAGGCGGCCGTGTGGCGGGTCGGGTTCGCGCTGCTGAGGGGTGAGCCGGTCCCGCCCACCGCGGTCGACGCCGCGCTCGCCGGCCACGCCGACGGCCGCGCCACCTGGTTCGTGGCTGCCGCGCTGCTGGCGAACAGCAACCGGACGCGGACCGCCGACCTGCTGGACCGGGCCGTCGCGGCCGGAGACGACCCCTGGGTCGAGGCGGCCGTGTGTCTGACCCGGGCCATGCTCGCCCACGCCGCCAGCGACGTCGCCGCGTTGGAGAACGCCGGCACCCGTGCCGCCACGCGCTTCGCCGAGCTGGGCGACGACTGGGGCCGGCTGCAGGCGACCGACTGGCTGGGCGGGCTGGCCGAGCTGACCGGCGACCACGAGCGGGCCGCCGCCCTGCACCGCCAGGGCCTGCGCTGGGCCGAGGAGCTGGGGCTGTGGCCGCAGGTAGGGTCCAAGTTGTCCTGGCTGGCCTGGCTCGCCGTGCAGACCCGGGACCACAGCGCGGCGCGGGAACTGGCGGAGCGCGCGTACCGGCTGGCGGTCGAGCAGGACTCGCCGTCCGCGCAGGTCTTCGCCGAACTCAGCCTCGGCATCGCCGCCCGCCGCGACGGCAAGCTCGACGTCGCCACCACCCACCTGGAACGCCTGGTCGCGCAGGGCGGAGAGGACGCGCTGTTCCTGCCGATGGTGCTCTCCGAGCTGGCGTACGCCGTCGCGGAGGAGGGCGACGGCGACCGCGCGCTGGCGCTGCACGCCCGGGCGTTCGACGTGTCCGTCGCCATCGACGCGCCGCGCGACGCCTGCGGCGCGTTGGAGGGGCTCGCGTCGGCGGCCCCGACCCCGCAGGTCGGGGCGCGGATCCTCGGGGCCGCACACGCCGCCCGGGTCGCGGCGCAGGCGCCGGTCGCCCCGGCCGAGCAGGACGAGATCGACCGTACGACCGGGCGACTGGTCGCGGCGCTCGGTGCGGACGGATTCGCCGCGGCGTACCGGGCCGGGCACGACCTGGGCCCGGGCGAGGCCCGGGCCCTGGTCCAGCCGCTTCCTGCCTAGGCCGCGGCCGGCGTGTAGGTCGCGATGATCACGCCGCTCTTCATGACCTTCGTGTCGGTGAGGGTCAGCGTGGTCCGCGCGTCGGACAGCGGCGCCGACACCGAGGGGCCACCCACGAGGACCGGGTGGATCCAGAACCGCACCTCGTCCACCAGGCCGGCCTTGACCAGGGCGTCGGTGACCACGCCGTAGCCGTACATCAGGATGTCCTTGCCGTCCTGGGCCTTCAGGGCGGTGACCGCCTCGATCAGGTCCCCCTGCAGCACCTCGCTGTTCTTCCACTCCGGGTCGGTGAGGGTGGTCGAGGCGACGTACTTCTTCACGTTGTTGAAGTAGGCGGCGCCGGTGCTCGGGTCGCTCTCGTCCATGTTCGGCCAGGCCGCCGCGAAGCCGTCGTAGGTGCGCCGGCCCATGAGCAGGGCGTCGGCCGCCTCGGTCTGCGCGCCGGCGAACGCGGCGGCCTCGTCGTCGAAGTACGGCATGGTCCACGCCGGGTCCTCGATGACGCCGTCGAGGGTCAGGTAGGTCGAGTTGATGATCCTGCGCATGTCGGGTTCCTCCTGGTTGTTGCGTGTCCCGTTCGACAGCCAGGACTCTGCCCGAGGCCCCTTACGGTTCGCTTCACGTGCCCTTACGGACCACCTCCCGCCGGCCGCCGCGCATCGGCGACGACCGAGCGGGTGCGCGCTCGCGACCGGTGGTCAGCCGCGGTCGGGAACGGCCATCTCGCCGAGCAGGGACCAGTCGTCCTGCGGGATCGTCACGTTGACGATGCGGGGCGTCTCGGCGAGGTGCGGCGGCAGGGCCTGCTGCGCCGCCCTGAAGTGCTCGGACTGGACGTGCGCCGCGCCGGCGTTCTCGTCGCGGAACGCCTCGACCAGGACGTACTCCGTCGGGTCGTCGACGCTGCGGGACCAGTCGAACCACAGGCATCCCGGCTCACGGCGAGTTGCCTGGGTGAACTCGTCGGCGATCTCGGGCCACCGGTCGGCGTGTTCGGGCAGTACCCGGAACTTGGCGGTAATGAAGATCATTGACGTCTCCCGTCCGTAGGCGTCGTGGTGGAGAGACCGGCGTCGGCCAGGTGCCCTGCCGGAAACCTTACTGTCGGGTTCTCGGGCTGGTGCCGTACCGGCACGATGGCCATGTGACCGAGCCTCAGAACGCCGCCGCCGACCTGGTCGTGGATGCGGCCCGCGCGGTGGTCCGCCGGATCGCCGCCGAGGAACTTCCGATCTTCGACGAGGTCGCCGCCGGCTGGCGACGGCAGATGTCGAAGGGACGGGTGAGCTGGTCCGTCCCACAAGGTGGGGTTGGTTTCGGCATCGACACCACCCTGCTCACCGAACTCGTGCTCCAGGTGGTGGCCGCCGCCGTGGGCGAGGTGCTCGTCCTCGGTGCCACCACCGCCCGAGTCGGCCTGCTGCGTCGCCGCCGCCGTGAGCTGCCCGCCCCGCCCGATGCCCGGCCCGGGCTGGATTCCACACAGGCACGTCGACTGCGGGAGGCCTGCCGCCGGCATGCGGTGGCGCTGGGCCTCGATCCCAACCGGGCGGAGCTGCTCGCCGACGCGGCCGTCGGCGCGATGGTCGATCCACCGGACGAATGACCTGGCCCGGCACCGGCGCAACCCGCGACGGCCGTGGCACGGCTGCGGACGGCATGACCGGCGGCGGCCGTGGTGGCGGCGACGGAGGCCCTGGTGCCGGCTCCCGCGTTCCCCCGGACCGGCTCGCATGGCTCTACGCACTCGTGCTCGCGTCCCTGGTCAGCGTCGGGATCAGCGCCGGTGGCCTCTACTTCATCGCCGACCGCTCGCTGTCCCGACCCTGGGCGGCAGCCGTCGACGTCTGCACACGGGCCCATTCGGGGAGGACAGCGGAACAGACGACTGTCCGCGACCGCTGCATGGCCGGGCAGTTCCGCCGGCGTGGAGTGGTCATGCTCGCCGGGACGGGGATCGCGCTGGGCGGGGCGGCGGCGCTCGTCCTGGTCCAGCCGCTGGCCGACCGGCGTCGGCTTCGCCGCCGACTCACCGTGCCCGGCGCGCAGGAACGCTTCACCGATCTCTGCGATCGGAACCAGCTGGCCGCGCGACACCGGCCGAGACTGGTCGTCGCCGCCCCGCCGGTGCGGCAGGCGTACACCACCGGTGGCGTGCTCGGCAGACCGACGGTGGTGCTCCCGGCGGCCGTCGCGGTGGCCCACGCCGAGCCGGCGCGCTTCGACCCCGTGGTCGAGCACGAACTCGCGCACGTCCTCGCCCGGGACGTCGCCTGGGCGGCGGCTGTCCGCGGCCTGGTATGGCTGCCGGTGCCGGCGGTGCTCGCCGCCGGCCTGCTCGAGGTGGCCTTCTTCGGGCTGAACGCCACCTACCTGACGGCGCTCGGCCGGGCGGCGGCCATCGCGGTGTTGACCGCGCTGCTGGCGGCCGGTCTGCTGCGGCGGCGCGAGCGGGAGGCCGACCGGTACGCTGCCGAGGCCGGCCACGCCGTGCACCTGGCCGCGCTGCTCCGCGCCGGGGCCGGTCGTCCGACGCGACGGCGTCGACTGCTCGCCCGGCATCCCGATCCGGTGGCTCGGGCGGCGGCGCTGGGCCGGCCGGCGGAACCGCCGGGGAGTTGGACGCACGGCCTGGCGGTCGGCGCGGTCGCGATGCTGGCGATGAGCTCCGCCGACGCCCTCGTACGTGACCTCTTCCTGACCGTGCAGGCGACCGTCGGCCCGCCCGTCGCGGTCTGTGTCGGCTCCGTCCTGCTGACCGTCGGACTGCTGCCCACGCTGGTTCGCCGGGCTGCCTCCGGCGCGGGCGGATGGTGGCGGCCGGTTCTCGGCGCGGGCACCGGCTACGCGGTGACGGCGTTCATCGCCATCGCGCTGCCGGTTCCGGGCAGTTCGGGCGTGTCGGCCCGGACGGACCTGCCGGCCGCGATGCTCACCGCCGCGCTGGCGGGATCACTCGCCGCCGCGGTGGCCGGGCTCTGCGTGCTGCTGGCGCGGCTGGTGGTCGCCCTCCGGCCCGGGTCGGTCGGCTGGCGTTCGGCCGCGTACCTGGTCGCGGCGGCCGCCGGTGTCGCGGTGCTCTGGCCGTTGCCGGCGGTGGCGTCCGTGTTGGCCGATGGCGAGGTGGTCCGCGGCTGGCTGGTCTTCGCGCTGCCCCGCACCGGCTGGCCGCTGCTCGCGTTGCTGCTCCCGGTGCTGGTCGGCCTGCTACTCCGCGGTGCCGGAGACGGGCACCGGCGTCCGGAGCGCCGGTGGGACCGGGCGGTCGTGGCTGCGGTCCTGCTTGCCGTGCTGATCGGCGCCGGGTCCGCCGTCTGGTGGACCCAACTGTCCCCGCCGGGCAGTCCGGCCGAGGCGAACCGGCTGGCCCAACAGCGCTGGCTGCTCTGCGCGCTCACCGGCTGGGCGGTCCTGCTGGTACTCGCGGTCCGCCGTCGTACCGGTGTCGGCCGGGCGCTGACCGCAGGCTGGGTGGCCGGCGTGGCGGCGGCGCTGCTGCAGTACCTGCACGCCCTGGTCACCGGACGGGCAGATGGGCTGGGTACCGCCGAGGCGCACCTGCTGGCGCCGTTGGTCTGGCTGGGCTACCTCGTCGCGTTCACCCTTCCGTTCCTGGTGTCCCGGCCGCCCGTCCCCGCGCCGGTCCCGTCATCCTCGGGCAACACCCGGTCGCCCGTACCGGCGGTCGCGCTGCTGACGGCCCTGCTTGCCGCGGTGGTGCTCGGACCGGGGATCCCCGGCACGTATGCCCCGCTTCCGGTGGCGGATCCGACCAGAGCCGCAGCGCCGTCGGCGGGTGCGGTCGTCCCGCCGGCGCCCGACGTCACCGCCGGGTCCGCGCGGCCCGGTCCGGGGCGGCCCGAACCCGGTCGGCTGCTCACCCGTGCGGAGGCCCGCCGGGCGGCCGGTGCGGTTCGGGCGGTGCTGCCGCGGGGCTGGCGGGTCCGCCCCGACCGGGGTGACAGCGGCGGCTCCCGGATAGAGCCGTCGGCCTGCCGGCCACTGGCCGAGGACTCCTACCTGGACCGGCTCGGCGGAGTCGAACGGGTTCGGGAGCGGGCCCGCTACGCGACGGTGCCCGGCCCCGCCGCAACCGCATCGACCGAACTGGTGATCGAGATCAGGTCCCATGCCGTCCCGGTGCCCGCGTCGGTGCTTGCCGAGGCGGACCTGGCGCGCCGGGCCTGCCCCGGCTTCACCGCCCGGGGCGGGGACGGCTCGGCCGTGCGGTTCGCGGTCGACACGCGGCCGCCGCCCGTGCTCGGTGAGCATTCCTGGCGGGTGGACTACCGGCTGTCCGCCGGCAGCGGGCAGACACGGATCACCGGGCGATCAGCTTTCGTGATCGTCCAGGCAGGGCACAACCTGGTGACCGTCTACGCCAGCGCCATATCGGAACCCCTGAACGAGCGGCTGCTCGGTGCGGCGGTCGAGGCCGCCGTGGCGGGACTGACCGGCTGACGGAAGCCCTCCCGGGCGGCGACCAGGCGCGTCCTGGGTTCACCCCGTCAACGCACCGGCCCGCTCGGCGCAATGGACGGACCCCCGAGGAGGTGGTCGCCGCCGTGGGCGCGTCAGGATCGCGGCCGGAGGTCAACTCGTCCTTGCCCGCGTCGGCGCGTCAGGCGCCTGGTCGATCCGACGACGCGGCGACCCGCAGGGGCGGGCGGCGAGCCCAGGTGGCCCACCGCCAGAGCCACTCGATCGGGCCGTTGCGGTATCGGGTCAGCCAGAGGGTGGACCACAGCCATTGGACGACGAGGACAGGGATGGTGATCAGGAGGACCGTCGTCACGGGCCAGTCCTCCGGCCGGCCGCCGACGAGCCTCGCGGCCACCAGCACCAGGATCGTGGCGGTCAGGTAGTTGGTCAGTGCCATCCGACCCAACGGCGCGAAGACGGTCCGCAGGGCCGGGCGGAGCGGCGTCCTGAGCAGGACCAGCAGGACACACACGTAGGCGCCGGCGAGCAACAACCCGCCCAGGGACATCGAGAGGCTGGCGCCGCTGTCCTGGTCACTGGTCAGCGACTTGACCTGCGACCACAGGAACGGCGCGGCGGCTACCGCGAAGACCAGGCCGAGCACGGCCGGCACCGTCGCAGACTGCCCCATTCGGCCGATCACGCCGTACCGGGTGAGGGCTGAGCCCGCCAGAAACAGCCCGGCGATCAGAACGAAGTGACTGTCTCCGATGATCAGCGCGGTGACGATGAGGAGGGTGCCGAGGATCGCCACCGTCCACCGGGGCAGCCAGGTCGAGGGGAGCAGGATCAACAGGCCGACGATGGCGTAGGCGTGCAGGATGTCGCCCTGCCACAGCAGCAGATGCGCCACACCGATCGCGAGCAACAGCAGAAGCCGGCGTAGCAGGAGCAGCCGTGGACGGGCAGCGCGCCCCTCGGCGGAGGCCAGCAGCAGCGAGAACCCGATGCCGAACAGGAACGCGAAGATCGGAAAGAAGCGCTGTTCGACAAGGAGCCCCAGCCACGCGTGCCCGTCGTCCAGGCCTGCCGGCGGTCTCGACTCGACGACGACCCGACCGACGTTGGCTATCGGCTGGACGTTGGCCAGCAGGATGCCACACAGCGCGAAGCCGCGAATCACGTCGAGCGCGGCGATACGTTGTCGGCCTTCGGGGCGCGTCGGTGGGCGCTCGGCTTCGAGCGTCAGGCGGGAGTCGTGATGTGGCATGGGCTCCATCCTGCGGACGCCGCCCGCCGCCGGCATCGGGCCAAAGCACACTCCACACCGTCGACGACCGTACTTTTGACCGGTTCGGTGCTGACGGAGATTTCGTAGTCTGAGCAGAATGGGTCTTCACGATCGGCTGAGCCGGCCGGCCGATGTCGGCCTCGGCGTCCTCTCCGCCGCCGTACTCGCCCTCCAGGCGGTCGCGATCGCGCAGACCTGGGGTGGCGGCTACTGGCAGTTCGACTGCGCCGCCGGCGCGGTGACGTACGGAACTGTCCTGCTCCGCCGGCGTCACCCGGCCGGGGCAGCCGTTGCGGGCCTCGCCGTCGCGGCGACCGCCATCCTGGTCGCCCGACTTGCTCACCTGCCCGCCGAGCCCAGCCCCGCCATGGTTCTCATCCTGTCCGTGCTCGTCGGCTCGGCGGTCAGGGCGCTCCCCCTGCCGTTGGCCGGCGCCGTCGCGGCCGCCGGGCTCGCAGTGGTCGCCGGTACCCGGCTCGCCTTCCCCGCCGACTCGGGAAGCCGGGCCGTGACGTCGTGGAACGCGGCCGGATGGCTCGCGGCTGTCGCGCTCGGGCTGGGTCTACGGTTGCTCGACGCCCGCGGCCGGGCCGTCGCCGAGCAGGTGCGCCGGGACGAGCGCATGAGTCTGGCCCGGGAACTGCACGACGTCGTCGCCCACCACGTCACCGGCATCGTGCTCCAGGCCCAGGCCGCCCAACTCGTCGCCGGCAGGCGCCCGGAGGCGCTGGCCGGCGTACTGTCCGGCATCGAGCAGGCCGGCTCCGACGCGTTGGCCGCGATGCGGCGCGTCGTCACCCTGCTGCGCGACAGCGACGACGCGCCGCCAGCCGCCGTCGTTCCCGAGCGGCTCAGCGAGTTGGTCAACCGCTTCGGCGGCCACGGACCCACGGTGCGACTGCGGATGCCCGACGGCGAACCCGAATGGCCACCCGAGGTGACCAGCACCGTCTACCGGATCGTCCAGGAATCGCTGACCAACATCTCCCGCCACGCCGCCCACGCCCACTCGGTCATGGTCACCGTCACCCAGGATCGGTCGGCCATCACCGTCGAGGTCGCCGACGACGGCAGACCGGTCCGAGCTCGGCCCCACCACCTCGGCGGGTACGGCCTCGTCGGGATGCGCGAACGCGTCGAAGCCCTCGGCGGCACGCTGCGGGCCGGCCCGCGAGAGGGCTCCGGCTGGTGCGTACACGCCACCCTGCCCGTCCCCACCCCGGAGCCGCGATGACCATCACCGTCCTGCTCGCCGACGACCAGGCGATGGTACGCAGCGGCCTGCGGCTCATCCTGGAGAATCAGCCCGACATCAGCGTGGTCGCGGAGGCCGCGGACGGTGTCGAGGCGCTCGCCGCGGCCCGACGACTCCGCCCGGACGTGTGCCTCGTCGACATTCGGATGCCCCGCCTCGACGGCATCGAGGTGACCCGCGCGCTGGCGGGTCCCGGCGTCGTCGACCCGCTGCGGGTGGTCGTGGTCACCACCTTCGACCTCGACGAGTACGTCTACGGTGCGCTGCGTGGCGGGGCGGTCGGTTTCGTCCTCAAGGACGCCGGCCCCGCGCTGCTCGTCGAGGCCGTTCGGGCCGCCAGCGTCGGCGACGCGCTGATCTCCCCGTCGGTCACGCTGCGGCTGCTGCGCCACCTGGCGGTCACCGCATCACCCGGGAAGTCGGGACGTCAGCCGCTCCGGCCACTGTCCGAACGGGAGACCGAGGTGGTCAGGGCCATCGCCGCCGGCCGTACGAATCAGGAGATCGCCGCCCAGCTGTTCATCTCCCTCAGCACCGTCAAGAGCCACGTGTCCGGCATCCAGACCAAGCTCGGCGTCCGCAACCGGGTGGAGATCGCCGCCTGGGCCTGGGAAAACCGCATAGTGGGCGGCGGCCGGCAGTCGGATCTCGGGCCAGGGTGACCGGACGGGAACCGAGGCGGCCCACCCGGCGTACCTCTGGGCGGCCAGGCGAACGGTCCGTGCCGACCCCACGACGGGACAGGGCTGCCGGACGCTTCGACCGACGCCTCGACCCGCTCGCCGGCAACCGCCGAGATTTGGCGCGCGCTCACTAGGCTGTTGCATGATCCTGGGCACAAGTCGACAGCGATAAGGGCGCCACATGACCGACAGTCACCCTCCGCGCGGAGGGCAGCCGGATCCGAACGTCAACCCCCGGAGCGGGCCGGCACCGCAGGGCAGACACCCCGGAGACGGCCAGCCACGGCAGGCACCGCGGTTCGAGGCTCCGGCCCTGCCGCCGCAGAAGCCGAAAAGGGCTCTGGTCATCGGTCTGGCCGCCGCCGTGGTGGCCCTGCTCGTACTCGCCGGCGTCGGGTTGGCCCTCGTCGACGACGACGAACAGACCCCGAGCGCAACCAGCGGCGGGCCGGGCGCGGACGCCACCCCCACCCCTGGGGGGTCCGAGTCGCAGGAGCCCGGCGACAACGCGGTGACCGCCCGCTCCGACAGCGACCTGGGCAACGTCTGCGAGGGCAGCCAGATCCTCAACGCGGCGCCCTACGACGGGCCGTCGGGCGCGAAGGCGTACACGTTCGCGAACTCCCCCGACCAGCCGGCGCGCTGGTCGTCGACGTCGATTCCCTCGAACAAGCCGTACTACGCCGGGAGCACCGACTTCAAGTCGGTGTCGGTGGTCGGCTGCCTGGAGTTCGTGGGGGGCGAGGGCACGCCCATCGAGTGCGAGTACAAGGACACCCTTCTCAAGCAGTTCACCATCGACTACGTCTCGTCGCGCTACAAGCTGACCTTCTACGCGGCGAAGACCGCCGAGAAGATCGGCGACGGCGGCATCGTGAGCACCCCGGCGAACCGGTGCCCGAACTTCCTCTCGCAATACAACAAGAACACCATGAGGGTGTACGCGTCGCCGGACACCGACACCATCGAGGCGGCCCTGGACAAGTTGCTGTCCTGAGGCCGACCGGTCGACCTCGGGAGGGACGGTGGCCCGCCCCTCCCCGACGCCCACAGGCCGCCTCTGCGGACCCGCGCCCGCCACCGACCGCACCGGCGCGCGCCGGGTTCGCCGAGTCAGGGCGCGGGGCCGGCGAGCCTCGCCTGATCGGTCGGGGCATCACGCTTCGGCACTGGCTGGCGCTGGCCAACTACCTGGCCGAGCATGACCGAAAGGGCACCAGGGCCTTACTCGCGCAGATCGGGCCCTACCTCGGAAGCACCGCGGCGTACGGCTACTTCTGGATGCGGCAGACCGAGGGCTTCCACGCCGTCCGGAAGTGGGCCGAGTGAATGAGCACGGCGCTCGCCGCGGGCTGGCCGGTTCATGGTGACGGCGGGCCGCTGCGCTTCACGCTCGGTCGGGACCGCGAACGGCTGGAGCCCGCGTCCGGCGCGACGCACCGTTAGACGGCGAGGTTGCCGTAGCTCGGGATGCCTGCCGTCGTGTAGGTCAGTTGCAGTGCGCCGTTGGAGTGGGTGATCGACTCGGAGAGCCGGAAGGCGGTGGGCACGGTGCCCCCCGCGAACAGCCGCTTGCCGCTGCCGAGCACCAGCGGATAGAGCCACAGGTGCAGCCGGTCGACGAGGCCGAGGCGCAGCAGCGACTGCACCAGGTCGAGGCTGCCGATCACGTGGAGCTCGTCGTGGCGATCCTTCAGCCCGGCAACGCCCTCGGCGAGATCGCCGCCGACGAGCGTCGATCCCTCCCACCCCAACGGCTCGGCAAGCGTACGGCTCGCCACATACTTGGGCACCCGGTTGAGCAGGCCGGTGAAGGGGATCTCCGCAGGCGCCTTCGGCCAGTAGGCGGCGAAGATCTCGTACGTCTTCCGACCCAGCAGCAGCGCGTCCATGCTCGCGGCCTGCTCGAACATGGCACTGCCGGACTCCTGGTCCACCAGCGGCGCCTGCCACCCGCCATGCGCGAAGCCGCCGTTGCGGTCCTCGTCGGGCGCCCCCGGCGCCTGCGCCACACCGTCCAGCGTCACGAACTCCGTCACGACGAGCTTGCCCATCTGCCGCTCCCTCCACTCCCCGATCCGCCCCTCGACCAGACCGCGCGACGGATCGAGAACCATCGGCCCGATCCGTGGGCCGAAGCCAGCACTGCCGCCTACCGGCCGCCCCTGGGAGCAACGATCCGACGCGCGGTCGGTTTCAGGACGGTGGGCACCCGCCGCTCGGGTGCTGCTGAGGTCAGCGGATGCCGACGAAGAAGCGGGTCTGGTCGCTGCGATGCAGTGCGTAGTAGGCCTCGAACCGGGTGCCGTCCGGCAGCCAGGCCACGGACTCGATGCCGAGCAGGGGCGTCGAGGCGGTGACCTCGAGCAGGGCGGCGTCCTCGGGTTCGGGGAAGACGGCTTCGATCCAGCGGTCGGCCCCGACAGGTTCGAGCCCGTACCGGCGGCGCAGCACGTCGTAGAGGGACTGGTTCTCCAGGACGGCGCGGTCCAGGCCGGGCACCAGCCGGGCGGGCAGCGCGGTGTCGACGAGCAGCCAGGGCTGGCCGTCGACACCCCGGAGCCGGCGCATCCGCACGACCGGCTCGCCGACCGGAATCTGCAACAGGTCCGCCTCGCGCTGGTCCGCCGGGCTGAGGCTCTGGCTGATCGTGTGGGTGGTGACCCGGCGTCCCGACTCCCGCAGGTCGTCGGCGGAGCCGGACACGGAGCCGACGAAGCGCAGCTCTGTCTTGCGGGGAGCGACGAAGGCGCCCCGCCCCTTGACCTTGTAGATCATCCGTTGCTGGACGAGCTCACGCAGCGCCTCACGGACGACGGTGCGGGAGACGCCATAGAGGTCGGTCAGCTCGGCCTCCGACGGCAACGGCTGGTCCGGGGCTATCTCACCGGCCTCGATCTGGCCGCGCAGCTCCCGCATCAGCTGCATCCACAGCGGCTCGCTCCCATCGCGGGTGAGCCGCCGGTACGTCATCGTCATGGACTTCCTTCCCCATCGACCGGATACAGCATGCCATGACCGTGCAGCCCTGTCATGACAGGAAGCGAGGGTCGTTTGCCAGCCCAATCACCGAATTGGCACGTTAACGTAACCACCATCACTGTGACTTGAAACACGTTTGTCATCTAGATCTAGCCAACCTGTCACTACAGGTCTGTAATGACTGGACCTCACCGCGGCCCCTCAGCTGCGGTCGGCTGACTGAGCACGTCCACTCCCGCTCCGACGGGTTTTCGCTCTATCTGGAGGCCCCCACCATGCGTACCCATCCCTCGTCCCGGCGGCGGCGCACCGCCGTCGTGGCCGCGCTCGTCGCGACGGTCGCGGTCACCGCGGCCGGCTGCGGCTCCGGCGCGAGCGGCGGCAACGCCAAGGACGGCGACAAGCCGTTCATCGCGCTGAGCAACGGCTTCATCGGCAACGGCTGGCGGCAGACCATGATCGCCAAGTTCGAGGCCGCCGCCACCAAGGCGCAGAGCGACGGGCTGATCGGCAAGTTCAAGGTCGTCAACGCCCCCGGCGAGAACTCGGCCACCGAGCAGGTCGCCCAGATCAAGAGCCTGCTGCTGCAGAAGCCGGACGCCCTGCTGATCGACCCGGCCTCGCCGACCGCGCTCAAGCCGGTCATCCAGCAGGCCTGCGACGCCGGCATCAAGGTCGTGGTCTTCGACTCGGCGATCGACGCCCCCTGCGCCCACGTGCTGCTCAACAGCTTCAAGGACTGGGCGACGGCCGCCGCCGAGCCGCTGGTGAAGGGCATCGGCGGCAAGGGCACGGTGATCGTCAGCCGGGGCGTGGTCGGCTCCCAGCCCGAGGCGGAGATGTACCAGACCACGCAGGACATCCTGGCCAAGAACCCGGACGTCAAGGTCGCCGCGACCGTCAACGGCATGTGCGACGGCGCCAAGGCGCAGAAGGCCGTGCTCGGTGTGCTGTCGAGCGTGCCGCAGGTCGACGGGGTCATCGGCTGTGGTGACGGCTACGGCGTCGCCCAGGCCTTCACCAGCGCGGGCAAGCCGGTCCCGGCGGTCACCTTCGAGACCAACGGTCGCGCGCTGAAGTACTGGCAGGACAGCAAGCTCGACAACGGCTCGGTCGCGGTCATGTCCGACCCGGGCCAGTCGGTCGCCGCCCTGTGGCAGGCGATCGACCTGCTCGACGGCAAGGACATCCCGAAGGAGATGACCTTCCCGATCGTGCTGGTGGAGCAGAAGGACGTCGCCGCGTGGGCCAGCGTCCTGAAGCCCGACGAGTACGCGGCATGGCCGTGGACCCAGGAGCTCTTCCGCAAGCAGGTCGAGGCCGTGAAGAGCGGCGGCGCCCCGGTGCAGCCGCCGATCCCGACGGCTGCCGGCTGACCAAAAAGCAACAGAGGAGCGCATCATGCACGTCGACAACCTGCCGGTGGGGTCGCACGCGGCCCCGCCGCAGGACGACCGGACGCCGTCCGCGGCGCCACCGGTCGTCACCGCGCGGCGGGTGACCAGGACGTACGGGCGCACCCGAGCCCTCACCGGGGTGGACCTCGACGTCCGCGCCGGTGAGGTGCTCGGCCTCGTCGGCCACAACGGCGCAGGCAAGAGCACGCTGATGCGCATCCTTGCCGGCCTGGAAGCGTGCGACGAGGGCATCGTCACCGTGGGTGGGCAGGAGGCGCCGCGCGCCGTCGCGCCGGGCTCCGAGCCGTTCCGTGCGGTCCGGATGGCCTACCAGGAGACGTCGCTCTGCCCCGACCTCACCGTCGCGGAGAACATCTGGGTCTCCTCCCGGCACTGCCTGCCCCGCCTGCGCTGGCGGCGGGCGGCCAGCGCCAAGGTCACCCGCCGGCTGGACGAGATGTTCCCGGGCCACGGGGTGTCGCCGCGGGACCGGGTCGAGGACCTGTCGCTGGCCCAGCGGCAGATGGTGGAGATCGCCCGGGCGAGCCTCGTCGATCGGCTCGACCTGCTGATCCTGGACGAGCCGACCGAGTCGCTCGGCCCGGACGCCGCGCGGTCGCTCTACGCGTACGTCCGGCGGCTCACCGCCCAGGGCACGGCCGTCCTGCTCATCTCGCACCGGATCCGTGAGGTGCTCTCCGTGGCCGACCGGGTCGCGGTGATGCGCGACGGCGCGGTCGTCGAGGAGCGGCCCGCGGCCGGCCTCAGCGAACAGGACGTGCTCACCCTGATGGGTGCGGAGGTGGCCGAGCCCGCCGCCGCGCCCGCCCCCGCCCGCGTGGCCGGCGACCGGCCGGTCGTCGGCGAACTGCGCGGCGCCACCGGCCACGGCCTGCACGACGTGTCGATCACGGTCGGCCGGGGCGAGGTCGTCGGGCTGGCCGGCCTCGCCGGCCAGGGCCAGCAGCAGGTGCTCGAACGGCTGTGGCGCCCCGTCCGGCGGGACACCACCATCGAGGGCACCCGCGCCTACGTGCCCGGTGACCGGCAGCGCTCCGGCATCCTGCCGCTGTGGTCCGTGGCGGAGAACCTCATCGTCACCGCCATGCGCGGCCTGGCCCGGTACGGCGTGCGCCGTACCGGCGCGGAGGAGGCCGCGGTCCGCGACTGGGTGGACCGGTTGGCCATCCGTGGCGGCGCCGACGCGGGCATGACCGAGCTCAGCGGCGGCAACCAGCAGAAGGTCATCGTGGCCCGGGCGTTCGCCTCCACGGCGGACCTGGTCCTGCTCGACGACCCGTTCCGCGGGGTCGACGTGCACACGAAGACCGACCTCTACACGCTCATCCGGCAGGAGGCGGCGGGCGGCCGCAGCGTGGTCTGGTACTCGAGCGAGAACGCCGAGATGGCGCACTGCGACCGGGTCTACGTGCTGCGCGCCGGCCGGGTCGTCGCCGAGCTGACCGGCGCGGAAATCTCCGAGGAACGGATCATCGCCGTCTCCTTCGCCGAATCCGAGCCCACGGGAGCACAGCGATGACGAATCTCGTCGCGACGGCGATGCCGTCGCGGGCCCTGCTGCGCCGCACCGGCCCCGCCATGGTCAGCGCGGTCGCCATGGTGGCCATGATCGCGGTCTGCGCGTCGCTGCAGTCCGACGTGCTGACCGTCCCCGGTCTCACCCTGGTCCTCTCGGCCACCGTGCCCCTGGTCATCGCGGCCCAGGCCCAGATGGTGCTCATGTCCGTGGGCGACATCGACCTCGGCATCGGCAACTTCGTCGGCCTGGTCACCGTCATCACCGCCACGAAGCTGGTCTCCTCCCCCGGCACCGGGGCGCTGATGCTGCTCAGCCTCGTGGCGGCCTACGCGGTGCTCGGCGCGTTGATCCACCTGCGCCGGGTGCCGTCACTGATCGCCACCCTGGGCGCCTCGTTCGTCTGGCTGGGACTGGGAATGTTCGTCCTGCCCACGCCGGGCGGCAGCACCCCCGAGTGGTTGGCGACCTTCGGCTCCTGGCAGCCGGGCGGCTTCCCCGCCCCGCTGCTGCCGATCCTCGTCGTCGCCGCGGTGGTCTGGCTGCTGTCCGCCCGCAGCTCCGTCGGGGTGCGGGTCCGCGCGCTGGGCAGCAACCCGGTCGCGTTGCAACGGGCCGGCCTGCGACCGCTGACCGCGCGGATCATCGCGTACGTCGTGGCCGGGGCGCTCGGCGTGCTCTCCGGGCTCGCCCTCGCGTCGCAGACCGGCGGCGGCGACGTCTCGTCCGCCACCAGCTACACCCTGATCACGGTCGCCGCGGTGATCCTCGGCGGCGGATCCTTCGCCGGCGGCACCGCCGTGCCGTGGGGCGTCGCCATCGGCGGCATCACCCTCGGCCTGGTCAGTGTCGTCCTCAGCCTGCTCGACGTGCCGTCGAACATGCAGTCGGCCGTACAGGGCGTGATCGTGCTGGCCGTGCTGGCCGGCCGCGCCGTGGTCGGAAAGGTGCTCCGATGACCCTCCGTACGCTCGCCCGCCCCTGGATCTGGGGCTTCGTCGCCGCCACGCTGGTCTGGGTCACCATCCTCGCCATCTCCAGTCAGGGCAGCGGGCAGACCGTCTCGCTCGCGCTGTCCCTGGCCCCGTACCTGGTCATCGTCGGCCTCGGCCAGATGCTGGTGATCACCGCGGGGCCGGGCAACATCGACGTGTCGGTGGCGCCGATCATCTCCCTCGCCGGTTTCGTCGCGGTCCAGGTGACCGCGTCGACCGGTTCGGTGCCGGTCGGCATCCTGGCCGGCATCGGGACCGGGCTGGCCGTCGCGGTGATCAGCGTGGTGGCGATCCTCGGGCTGTCCGTCCCGCCGATCATCGCCACCCTGGCCGCCGGGCTGATCGCCTCGTCGCTGACGCTGTCGCTGGCCGACGGCTTCACCGCGGTGCCCGACGACGGGCTGCGCAAGCTGCTCAACCTGCGCCCGGCGGGCGTACCCGTGCTCGCCGTCGCGGTGGCCGCGCTGACCGCGCTGGTCGTCGTCCTGCTCCGCCGCACGACGTACGGCCGCTCGCTGCTCGCGGTCGGGCAGAGCCGGCCGGCCGCGGAACGGGCCGGCATCCCCGTCACCCGGATCATCGGCACGACGTACCTGGCCAGTGGCGCCCTCGCCGGACTGGCGGGCGCGCTGCTCGCCGCCTACATCGCGCCGTCGCCCGACCTGGGCACGCGCTACCTGCTCGACTCGGTCGCCGTCGTCGTCATCGGCGGCACGCTCATCTCGGGCGGCCGGGCCGTGCCGGTCGGCATCTGGGGCAGCGCGCTCTTCTTCATCCTGCTCGACGGTCTCGTCAACCTCGTGGGCTGGAGCACGGCCGCGCAGAACCTGCTCAAGGGCGGCCTGGTGCTGTTCGTCCTCTTCCTCGCCGGTGGCGGAGCGCTCCGCACCGCCGGCGGGACCACCCGAACCCGTCGACGGCTGCGACCCGCGGCCGCGACAACCGCTGGAACTAGCACAGGAGAAAACAGCAATGGCTGACACCGACGGTCTGCTCGACGCCCGCGATTTCGGCGGGGCCGCCGCCACCGCCGCCGGGTTCCACGTCAAGGGAGCCCACGCCCAGGACTGGGGCCTGCAGAACCGGCTGTCCCGGATCTTCCGACCCGACAACGGCCGTACGGTGATGCTGGCCTTCGACCACGGCTACTTCCTCGGGCCGATGGCCGGCCTGGAGCGGCTGGACACCAACATCGCCCCGCTCGTGCCGGACGCCGACGCGATCATGATGACCCGCGGCGCCCTGCGCACCAGCATCCCGTCGCACAGCAACGCCGGTGTCGTGCTGCGGGCCAGCGGCGGGCCCAGCGTGCTGCGGGACCTCTCGGACGAGCACATCGCCCTGGACATCGAGGACGCGGTCCGGCTCAACGCCGCGGCGCTGGCGATCCAGGTGTTCATCGGCGGCGAGCACGAGTCCCGGTCGGTGGCGAACCTGGCGGCCCTGGTGGACGCCGGGCAGCGGCACGGCATCGCCGTGCTCGGCGTGACCGCCGTGGGCAAGGACATGGTCCGCGACGCGCGCTACTTCCGGCTCGCCACCCGGATCAGCGCGGAGATGGGCGCCCACATCGTCAAGACGTACTACGTCAACGAGGGCTTCGAGACCGTGACCGCGGCCTGCCCGGTGCCGATCATCGTCGCCGGCGGCAAGAAGCTGCCCGAGCTCGACGCGCTGACCATGGCGTACCGGGCGATGCAGGAGGGCGCGGCGGGCGTCGACATGGGCCGCAACATCTTCCAGAGCGAGTACCCGGCCGCGATGCTGGCCGCGGTCCGCGCCGTGGTGCACGACGACGCCAAGCCCGAGGACGCCTACGAGCTGTTCCGGGAGCGGTCGGCCTCTTCCGCGTCCTGATCATCGCCAGGGGTGCGGGCCTCCCACCCGGCCCGCACCCCTCATCTCCGGGAGCTCCTCATGCCACACCCACAGACCGGCGCCGACGACATCGTCGACCTCGTGGTCATCGGCGCCGGCATCAACGGCCTCGCCATCGCCCGAGACGCCGCCAGCCGGGGCCTCAGCGTCGTCGTGGTCGACCGCGGTGACGTCGGCGCCGGCACCACCGCCACCTCCAGCCGGCTCATCCACGGCGGCCTGAAGTACCTCGAGCGCTACGACTTCGCCCTGGTGCACGAGTCGATCCGGGAACGGCACCTGCTGTTCCGCACCGCGCCGCACCTGGTCCACGACTACCCCATGCTGATCCCGTTCTACGCCGGTGACAGCCGGCCGGGACCCCTGATCCGCCTCGGCCTGGCCGCGTTCGACGTCCTGGCCGCGGGCCGTGGGCGCGGACGCAGCCGGGGCATGTCCGCCCGGGCGATCGGCCGGCGCTGGCCGCACCTCTCGCGCAAGGGGCTGCGCGGCGGGGTGCTCTTCAACGACGCCCAGGTGCCGTGGGCCGAGCGGCTCTGCGTCGAACTGCTCATCGACGCCGAGCGGCTGGGCGCGCGGGTGCTGACCTACACGACGGTGACTGGTCTGCTCGTGACGGGCGGGCGGGTGGACGGGGTCCGGACCCGGGACAACCAGTCCGGGCGCGAGGGGGAGATCCGGGGACGGCTCACGATCAACGCGGCCGGGCCGTGGATCGACCGGATCCTCGACGGCCAGGTGGCGAGCGGGCGCCTCAACGGCGGCACCAAGGGCAGCCACATCATCATCGACCCGTTCCCGGGCGCCCCGGACACCTGCATCTTCTTCGAGGCCGCCGCCGACCGGCGACCGATCTTCATCTTCCCCTGGGAGGGCCGCTACGTCCTCGGCAGCACCGACCTCACGTACGAGGGTGACCTGGACGAGGTCGTCGCCAGCGACGCCGAGATCGACTACCTGCTCACCGAGGCCAACCGGTTGTTCCCCCAGGCCGGCCTCACCCCGGACGACGTGCTCTACAGCGTCGCCGGAATCCGCCCGCTGCCCTACACGGCCGGCGTGTCGGACAACGCCAAGATCAGTCGCGGGCACACGGTGCTCAACCACGCGCCCGCGTACGAGGGGCTGCTCACGATCATCGGCGGCAAGCTGACCACCCACCGGGCCCTCGCCGAGGACGCCACCGACGAGGCGCTGAAGGTGCTCGGCCGGCCGGCGCAACGGTGCACCACCCGTACCCGCCCGCTGCCCGGCGCCGACACGCCGGACTGGTACGCCTTCCGCGCGGACTTCGCGCGTTCGGCCACTCCGTTCACTCCGGCGCAGTCCGCCCGGCTGCTGGACATCTACGGCGTCCGGGCCCGCCAGGTACTCGAACTCGCCGTAGCCGACCCGACACTGGCCGAAGTCGTCGACGAGCGGACCGGGGCGGTCGCCGCCGAGATTGTCATGGCCTTCCGCGAGGAACGGGCCGTGACCTTGGCGGACGTGCTGCTGCGCCGTACGCTGATCGGCCTCGGCCCGGACATGGCGGTGTCGACGGCCGTGACCTGCGCGGACGTCGCCGTACGGCATCTCGGCTGGGACACCGAACGGGCCGACGCCGAGGTTGCCGCCTACCGGGCGGAGCTGCGGCGCTTCCGCCCGCGCGGGCTGAGCCTCGCCCCGGCGACCGGAACGAGCGACAGGAGGACGTCGTGACGACCCCGCACACCTGCTACCTCGGGGTCGACGTCGGCCTCACCGCCACCAAGGTGGCCGCCTTCGACGTCGTCGGCAACGAGCTGGCCGTCGTGCACGCCCGCACTCCGCGCACCAGCGTCACCGCCCACCGCCACGACGTCGACATGACCGCCCTCGCCGACACGGTGCTGTCGCTGCTGGCGGACGTCGCCGGCAAGCTGGCCGCCGAGGGGTACGCCCCGGCGGGCATCGGCGTGGCCGCACACGGCAACGGCATCTACCCGGTCGACGCGTCCCTGCGCCCGATCGGGCCGGCCATCGCCTCGTCGGACAGCCGGGCGCAGCACATCGTCCAGGCGATCCCGCCGGAGGGGGCCCGCCGGCTGGCCCGGGAGACCGGCTCGATCCCGTGGGCCGCCCAGCCCGCCGTCCTGCTGCGCTGGCTGCGGGACGCCGAACCGGCGACCTACGCCGCCACCCGGTGGGTGCTGTCCTGCAAAGACTGGGTCACCGCGCAGCTCACCGGCGTGGCCAGCGCGGACTACAGCGACGCCAGCGCGTTCGGCATGGTCGGGCTCGACACCCGCGCGTACACGCCCACGGCGCTCGAACTGGTGGGCCTGCCCGCCGCCGACCTGGACCGGTTCCCACCGCTGCGCCGGTCCGACGAGGTGGTCGCCGGTCTGAGCGCGGCGACGGCGGCCCGGACGGGGCTGCCCGAGGGCCTGCCGGTCATCGCCGGGTGCATGGACTGCGTGGCCGCCACACTCGGCGCCGGAGGTCGGGAGCTCGGGGACGGGACGATCATCGTCGGCACCTGGGCGATCAACGGCGTGGTGGTGCCCGCCCGCACCCCCGCCCCGGAGGTCACGCTCAGCGCCTTCATGCCCGATCCGGCCACGATGCTGGCCATGGAGGTGGCCCCCACGTCAGCCGCCAACCTCGACTGGCTCGCCTGCGCCGGGGTGCCCCACCAGCAGACCGGCGGCGTCGCCGCGGCGGAACTGCTGCAGGAGGCCGCCGCGGTGCCGCCCGGTGCCGACGGCCTGCTGTTCCTGCCCTTCGTCAACGGCTCGCCCGAGCATCCGTCGGCGTCCGGCACCTTCCTCGGCATCTCCAGCAACCATCGCCGGGGCCACCTCACCCGGGCGGTCATCGAAGGCGTCGCGCAGTACCACCGGGTGCAGCTCGACCGGGTGCTGGCCAGCGGCGCGGACGTCGGTGACCGGCCCTGGCGGCTGGCCGGCGGCGGAGCGCGGTCGACGGTGTGGGCGCAGATCTTCGCCGACGTGCTCGGCCGCCCGGTCCGGCGGCAGCTCACCAGCGAACTCGGTGCCCGGGGCGTCGCCTCCCTGCTGCCCGGCGCCCTCGGCCACGACGTGCCGCCGTGGACCGTCAACGACGAGGACGACCTCTGCGTGCACCCGGGGCCGAACCGCGCCGCCTACCGGGAACACGCCCAGGCGTTCGACCGCTGCCTCGCCGGGATGTCCGCCGTGTGGTCGGAGGTCGAGCGTTACCGCAGCGCTGGAGGAAACTCCTGACGTCGGGTGGCGGGTGACATCCGGCGGGCTTGAGGACTGTCCCGCCGGATGTGAGAAGGGTGAGCAGCCGCGGTGGATCGCCTCGGACGATTCGTGGGCCGCGATCGCACCGCTGCTGCTGCCCGGCCGCCCACCGGGCCCCGCCGTCGCTGACCCCGACGTGCGGGGCGTGGTCGATTTGGCGGTCCCCGGCCGGGCCACGGTCACACCGCGGGCGGCCGGCCCGTCTCAGGGGCATGAGAAGCCTTGGACGTGGGGTGGCCGCGCTGCTCGGCGCGGCGTCGGTGATCATCGGGCTGTGGGCCCTGCTGCGGCCCTTCTCCTTCAGTTCGGCGGTGAACTTCCCACCGCACGAGCACTTCGTGCACGACGTGGGGGCGTTCCAGCTCGGCATCGGGATGACCCTGCTGCTGGCGCTGATCTGGGCCGACGCCCTGGCCGTCGCCCTCGCCGGGTATCTGGTCGGCGGGGCGGCGCACACGGTCTCGCACCTGGTCGACGCGGACGCCGGCGGCAGCGCCGCGCAGACCTGGCTGGTCGGCCTGTCCGCCGTACTCGCCCTGGTTGCGCTGGCGGCCCGGCTGCGGCAGCTGGGCTGGGTGGTTGGGTACGTCGATCCCGCCCCGTCCGCCGTCTGGGCACCGCTGGTCCGCCAGAAGACGGTGGCACTGACGACGTACAAGCGCGACGGCACGGCCGTGGCCGCGGCGGTGAGCATCGCGGTGGCGGGGGAACGGGCGTACGTGCGCAGTTTCGAGAAGGCGTGGAAGACCAGGCGGATCCGCAACAATCCGCGGGTGGCCGTGGCCCCGTCGACCGCGCTGGGAAAGCCGACCGGTGCGGCGGTCGAGGCCGAGGCGCGGCGGTTGACCGGGGCCGAGGACCGGGCGGCCAGCCGGGCGCTGGTACGCAAGCAACCGCTGCTGCAAGGGGTGGTGGTGCCGTTGACGCACTGGCTCGGGCGGGCGAAGACCGGGCGTACGGTCCACTTCGCGCTGACCCCGGTGGCGTCGGCCGGGCACGTCAGCCCCACCGCCGTGGCAGGTCGGCCGCCCACGCCCGCGGTCGACGAACGCTGATATACGCGCGAGGTATATACGCGAGGTATACGCTCGGGGTATGGTGGCCGCCATGAGCGTTCCCATGACCCTCCTCGGCCTGCTCGAACGCGAGCCCAGCCACGGCTACGACCTGAAGCGCGACTACGACTCCTTCTTCAGCCGCGGCAAGCCGCTGCCGTTCGGCCAGGTCTACGCGACCCTCGGCCGGCTCGTCCGCGACGGCAAGATCGTGGTCGGCGAGGTCGAGCCGGGCGTCGGCCCCGAACGCAAGCGCTACGTCATCACCGACCGGGGCGCGACCGAGTTCGAGTCGTGGCTGACCGAGCCGGTCGAGGCCGAGCCCAACCTGCAGACCGTGCTGTTCACCAAGGTCGTGCTGGCGCTCATGCTCGACCGCCCCGCCGAGGAGTACCTCGACACGCAGCGCGCCACACACCTGCGGCGGATGACGGAACTCACCGAGATCAAGCGCAACGGCAACCTGGTCGACACCATGCTGGCCGACCACGGCCTGTTCCACCTGGAAGCCGACCTGCACTGGATCGACACCACGGTCGCCCGGCTGGACGCCCTCCGGACGGTGGTACGCGGATGAAGGCGATCGAGGCGCGAGACGTCCACCTGTCCTTCGGCGAGACGCCGGCGCTGCGCGGCGCCAGCGTCTCGGTGGCCCCGGGCGAGATCGTCGCCATCATGGGCCCGAGCGGCTCCGGCAAGTCCACCCTGCTGCACTGCCTGGCCGGGATCCTCGTGCCGGACGCCGGCGAAATCCACTTCGACGGCCGCCGGATCGACACCCTGGGCGAGCAGGAGCGCAGCATCCTGCGCCGGGACCAGTTCGGGTTCGTGTTCCAGTTCGGACAGCTCGTACCGGAGCTGACCGCGGAGGAGAACGTCGCGCTGCCGCTGCTGTTGAGCGGCGTCAGGCGGGCCGCGGCGCTCACGGAGGCGCGGCCCTGGTTCGAGCGGCTCGGCCTGGCCGGGCTGGAGCGGCGCCGCTCCGGTGAGCTCTCCGGCGGTCAGGCGCAGCGGGTCGCGCTGGCCCGCGGCCTGGTCGCCCGGCCCGGGGCGCTGTTCGCCGACGAGCCGACCGGGGCGCTCGACTCGCTGACCGGCGAGCAGGTCATGAACCTCCTGGTCGCCTCCGCCCGGGAGCAGGGCACGACCGTCGTGGTCGTCACCCACGAGGCCCGCGTCGCGGCGTACGCCGACCGGCAGGTCATCGTGCGCGACGGCAAGGTGAACGCGCTGGTGCCCGCATGATCCGGTTCGCGGTACGGCTGTCCGTCGCCGGCGGGCGGGAAGCCGCTACCCGGCTCGTCATCATCGCCGCCGCGGTGGCGCTCGGCGTCGGCATGCTCCTGGCGACAGTCGCCGGCATGAACGCGGTCGGCGCGCAGAACCAGCGGAACGCCTGGCTCAACACCGCCGTCGCGCCGGCCTCCTCCGATCCCTCGGTCGACCCGCTGTGGTGGCTCGTCCGGGAGGACTACTACCACGGCACGTCCATCGGCCGGGTCGAGGTCGCGGCGACCGGCCCGGACGCGCCCCTCCCGCCGGGCATCCCGCGCCTGCCCGGGCCCGGCGAGTACTACGTCTCCCCCGCCCTCGGTGAGCTGCTGCGGGCCACCCCGGCCGCGGAACTCGGTGACCGCTTCCCCGGCCGCGAGGTCGGCACGATCGGCCGGGCGGCGTTGCCCTCTCCGGACTCGCTGCTGATCGTCATCGGCCGCCCGCCCGCCGACCTGGAGCACCTGGGTGCCCGCCAGGTCACCCAGATCATGACCACCTCTCCGGACGGCTGCGCCGACGGCTGCTATGTCGGCATCAACGGCGACGGCATGGCGCTCGTGCTGTCCGTGGTCGCGGCCGCGCTGCTCTTCCCGGTGCTCATCTTCATCGGCACCGCGACCCGGCTGGCCGCCACCCGCCGGGAGCAGCGCTTCGCCGCGATGCGGCTGGTCGGCGCCACGCCACGGCAGATCTCGCTGATCTCGGCGGTCGAGTCGACACTCGCCGCCGTCGCCGGTACGGCAGCCGGGTTCGGCCTGTTCTTCGCGTTCCGGCCCGGCCTCGCGGCGATCCCGTTCACCGGCGAGCCGTTCTTCGCCGCCGACCTCTCTCTCACGATCGTCGACGTCCTGCTGGTCACGCTCGGCATCCCGGTCGGCGCCGTCGTGGCCTCCTGGCTGGCCCTGCGGCGGGTGCAGATCTCGCCGCTGGGCGTGAGCCGGCGGGTGACGCCGAAGCCGCCGCGCGCCTGGCGGCTCATCCCGCTGGTCGCCGGGCTCGCCGAGCTGACCTACTTCATCGGCCGGCGTCCCCCCACGACCAACGGCCAGCTCACCGCGTACCTCTCGGGGTTTCTGCTGATCCTGGTCGGGCTGGTGCTGGCCGGACCGTGGTTGACCATGATCGCCGCGCGGCTGCTGGCCGGCCGGGCGAGCCGGCCCGCCACGCTCATCGCCGCGCGCCGCCTGTCGGACAACCCGCAGGCGGGGTTCCGGTCCGTGAGTGGGCTGATCGTGGCGCTGTTCGTGACCAGCGTGGCGACCGGCACGATCACCACGTACATCGCCAACCGCGGCGAGCCCCGCACCGACTCGGTGGCCGCCACGTCCCTGTCGAAGATCTTCTGGCCCGAGGACGGTCCCGCGCCCACCCCGGACCAGATCCCGGCCGGGCTCGCGGCGATCCCCGGGGTGCGCAGCGTGAGCGTGGTGCACCGCAACCCCGACCCGGACGGGTGGCACGGCATCATCACCTGTGCCGAGCTGGACCGCCTGGCGGCGTACGGCAGCTGCCCCGCGGGCGCGAAGGTCGCGACCGTGACCCCCGACCTCGTCGGCTTGCGCGCGTTCGACCTGACCAACGACACGTACGTCTGGAAGGCCGCCGACATCGATCCCGCGCAGGTCGACCGGCAACCGATCGTGTCGGTGGTCGTCGACACGACCAGCCGCTCCGCGTTCGAGCGGGCCCGGACGATGCTGATCGACGCGTTCCCGAAGGATCGCTTCCCGACCAGCACCGCCGAATGGGAGTCGAGTTCCGCGCGGCTGCTGCGGCAGTTCCAGCAGCTGGCCAACGTGGTGATGCTGGCCAGCCTGCCGATCGCGGGTTGCAGCCTGGCGGTGAGCGTGGCCGGCGGGCTGAGCGACCGGCGGCGGCCGTTCAGCATGCTGCGGCTCACCGGGGTGCAACTGCGCACCCTGCGCCGGGTGGTCGCGCTGGAGACCGTCGCGCCGCTACTGATCGTCGCGGCGGTGGCGATCGGGATCGGGTTCCTGGCCGCGCATCTGTTCCTGCGGGCGCAGTTGGGCTACACGCTGCTGGCGCCGAAGCCGTCGTTCTACCTCACGGTGGTCGGTGGGTTGGCGGTGTCGCTGGGCATCGTCGCCTCGACGCTGCCGCTGCTGCGGCGGATCACCGGCCCGGAGACCGCCCGCAACGACTGAGCCGCCCTCCGGCAGCGCGGTTGCATCTCGAGCCGACGGCGCTCGGTGCACGAGGTGCAACCGCGCTACGGAACGTGGCTCGGCCACCGACACGTCGAGTAGCCCCGGCGACCGACACCTCTCCGCCGGTCGTCGATGTGGTGTCGGGTCAGCCGAGTGGGACCTGCACGGCGACGTCGTGCTTCGGGTACAGCGCCTCGACCTGGTCGGCGCCGTACTTCTGGCAGAACATCTCGACGACGTGGTCGACCCGGTCGGCGTCGGTGATGGGGGTGGCGCTCGAACTCAGGGCCGTGCCGTTCGCGGCCAGCTGGACGAACGGGGTCCGCCGGACGTTCTTGTACCAGTCGCTGTCCGAGCCGGTGATCGGCACCAGGAAGACGCTGTCCTCCTCCTGCACGAACCACACCGGGTGCGAGATCTGCCGTCCGGTCTTCCGGCCGGTCACGGTGATCTCGACCTCCTGTACGCCCTCCAGAGCGTCCCTGATCACGTTGCCCACGATACCTCCGCCAGCCTCCCGACGTGCTCCCGCTCGCCAGCCTATGAACCGGCGCGCAGGCTCGTCCCGGATTCCGGCATCCGGCGGCAGGCGGGGTGGCCGAAGGCTCCGGCCCGGTGTGCGAGCCGGATCGGGCGCTCCCACCCGCTCCCCGGACGGCGCCCAGCCGCCACCCCACCTGGCGGGACGCACCCGGGCCCCCGCCCCAGCCGCCTGGCGGCACAGGAGCCTCGCCCGGGTGCGCCCGGTCAGCCGCCCAGGGCGAGGTCCGCCACCTCGGCGGCGCACCCCCAGGACAGGGTGACCCCCGCCCCGCCGTGGCCGTACGCGTGCACGAGCCGGCTGCCGCGCGGGCCCGCCGGCTCCGGGTCCACCTCGACCCGCGGGCCGCCGTGCCGGGCCGGCCGCAGCCCGATCCGCTCGCCGAGCACCGGCGCCTCGGCCAACTCCGGCACCAGCGCGACGCAGCGGCGCCGGATCGCCGCGGCCGTGTCCGGGTCGGGCGCGGTGTGCCCCACCCCCGGCTGGTATGTGCCGCCGAGCACCACGTCGTGCCGGCGCGGGTGCACGTACGTGATCCCGGCCGGGTCGTCCTCGTCGCGCACCGAGACGGTCAGGCCCGGGTTCGCCACCAGCACCAGGTGCCCGCGCACCGGGTGCACGGCCGGGTCGCCGGCGAGCTGGCCGGCGGCCAGACCCGTCGCGTTGACGACCGTCGGCGCGGTGTCGAACGCGTCGGCGAGCCGCCGCACCCGGCGACGCAGCACCCGCCCGCCGCCCGCCTCCAGCCGCTGCCGTAGCCAGGCCAGGTATGGCGTCATCTCCACCGTCGGCGCGGTGAACCGCAGCAGCGCCGTGTACGGCGGTCGCGCCGGCTCCGCCACCAGGTCCCCGCACGCCTCCGCCCACCAGGGCGGGCCGGCGTACGGGTGGCGCAGCAGCATCCGGGTCGGCCGCGCGACCACCCCCGGCACGCCGTCCGCGGCCTGGCGGCCCAGCTCCGTGTGGGTCTCCCGCGCCCAGCGCAGCACCCGCGGGTCCTGGTCGGTGTGGCTTGGGTACCAGACGGCGGCGGCCACCGTGGACACCGTGTCCGCCGGGTCGTCGGCGGCCAGCACCGTCACCCGCGCCCCCCGCCGCTGGAGGGTGACCGCCGCCGTCATCCCGACGACCCCACCCCCGACCACCACCACGTCCGTCGCTGCCGTCATCATCCGCTCCCTCGCTCGTGCCGTTGGCCTCGGATCGTCGCCGTCCCGACGGGCCGCCGTCCAAGACGGATCGGACAGCCGGCGATAAGCGGGGCTTATGATCGATCCATGTCCGACGCGCCGACCCTGGACGCCTGGTTGGACCTGCGGCGGCTGCGCTACTTCGCCGTGCTCGCCGAAGAACTGCACTTCACCCGGGCCGCCGCCCGGCTGCGCGTCGCCCAGCCCGCGCTCAGCCAGCAGATCCGGGCCCTGGAACGCCAGCTCGGCGTGCCGCTCGTGCACCGCACCAGCCGGGGCTGCCGGCTGACGGAGGTGGGGGCGCGGGTCGCCGACGAGGCCACCCGGCTGCTCGCCGAGGTGGACGCGGGGACCGCCCGCATCCGGGACCTGGTGCGCGGGCGGGGCGGCCGGCTCCGGCTCGCGTACACGCGGTCGGCGCGGGGCGGCCGGGTCGACGCGCTGGTCGCCCGGTTCCGGGCCACCCACCCGGACATCGAGGTGGTCCCGGAGACGGCCTGGACGGCGCCGAACGTGGCCGGCCTGCTCGCCGGCCGGCTCGACGTGGCGTTCGTCCGCCCGCCTGTCGACGAGCCGGCGTTGGCCTGCCGGACGGTCGACACCGAGGAGCTGCTGCTGGCCCTGCCCGCAGGTCACCCCCTCGCCGCCAGCCGCCGCCGGGTCAGCCGGGCCGAGGTGGTCGACCTGCCAGCCGTGATGTGGCCGCGCGAGAACGGCCCCGGCATGTTCGACCGTACGATCGCCCAGGTCTGGCCGCAGGGCGGGTTCCGGCTCGTCCGGCAGGAGCCGGACGACGAGCAGTTGCTGCGGGCGGTGGCGCAGGGAGACGTGGTCGCGGCCGTCCCGGCCGGCCGCGCCCGCGCGCTGCGGCTGCGCGAGGTACGGCTGCGCCGGTTCACCGCCCCGACACCCACCGTGGACGTCGCCCTGGCCTGGCCGCGCGACAGCACGAACCCCGCCCTCCGCCGGTTCCTCGCCCTGCTCGACTGAGGCCGGGCGAGAGGCTGGCAGGCGAAGACGTCGGGCGTTCCGCCTCCCGCACAGGCGCCTTCACGAGCCGGAACAGGGAGGGTCGCAGGGCCGGCCGCCGAGGGTGTGGCTGGCGTGAACAGTTTCCCACCGAAGGAACAGGCGGGCGCGACGGTCCCGTCCGGCCATTCGACGGTCGGATCGCGGAGTGTGATCGCGGACTTCGTAGACATGGTTGGCGTTTCTCTTCTTTCGTCCCGTCAGCTGCGGACGGGTGTGACTGGGATCAGTTCGGTGTCGACGGGAGCGGCGACCGGAGGGTTCGCGGCGAGGTACCTGCCGTGGAGCTGCCCGCAGGCGGCGTCGATGCCGGTGCCGAGCTGTCGGCGCCTGGTCGCGTGCACACCCCGCGCGGTGAGCCCGCGCACGAAGTCGTCCGCTCGCCCCGAGGACGGGGCGCGGTGGTCCGGTGCCGCGCCGATCGCCTCGTTGTAGCGGATGACACTGACGTGGAACAGCTCGGGTCGAGACCGCTCGTGGACAAGTTGGGTGAGAGCGGCGAGGTGGTCGTCGCTGTCGTTGACGTCGGCGATGAGCAGATAGGCGAGGTAGACCTTTCGGCGGCTCGTGGCGGCATGCCGGTCGAGGATGTCGAGGCTCCGCGCGAGCGGGAACCGTTCCTCGAGGGGGACGATGCGGGCCCGTTCCTGCGGGAACGGCGAGTGCACGGACAGGGTGATCGTCACCTGCGGGTGCTCGTCGACCAGGCGTGCCAGGTTCGGCGCGAACCCCACGGTCGACACCGTGACCCGGCGTGCGGACATCCCCGCGTATCCGGCGTCGGTCAGCAGGGTGAGCGCGTCGAACACGTGGGGGTTGGCGAGCGCCTCCCCCATTCCCATGAACGCGACGCTCGCGGGCCTGGGCAGCCCTTCGCGGGTCCAGTGCGGGTGCATCACCTGCGCGACGATCTCGTCGGCGGTGAGATTGCGGACCAGGCCCACCGCGCCGGTCGCGCAGAAGGTGCAGCCCAGGCCGCACCCGGCCTGCGACGAGATGCACATGGAGTCCCATCCGGCCCGATAGTGCGAGACGACGGTCTCGATGCGGGCACCGGTGTCGGATGCGAAGAGCACCTTCTCGACCTGATCGTCCCGTTGCACTTCCAACGGGGTCAGCGGATGCAGCCGTGGGCCGAACTGCTCTGCAAGCTCGGCGCGCAGGCCGGCCGGCAGTGCGTGGACGTCGGCGAACGTCTCGGCCGTCGAACTCTGCCACGCGGTGATGAGCTGGCGGAATCGGAACGCGAGAGCGCCGGTCTGGGCAAGATGGTCGCGGATGCGCATCCAGCGGCTCCTCGTGGTCAGGACGGTGTTCACGAGTCGCCGCCCTTGGGAGGAGAGACCTCGCGACCCCGGTAGAAGCCGCAGTGCTGGCAGGCGCGGTGCGGCGGTGTGGGCTTGCCGCAGGCGGGATTTGTGCAGGTGGTGAGCGCCGGAACGCTGGTCTTCCAGTACGCGCGACGGTGGCGGGTTCGGGAACGCGACGTACGGTGCTGCATGGCGATGGCCTTTCGTGAGTGGTTGTGGCTGCCAGCGGAGCTGGCGGGACAACCGACCACGGGCCGTGAGTCGATGCGGCGGGAGATTCGATCGGACCTGCCGAGGCACACCCGCCTGCGCCGTCAGGCCGCTGCCTGGGTGACGGGCGATGGACGGACGAGTACGGAGAGGATCGAAGTCGCGCGTTCGCAGGCACGCACTCTGGACCGAGGTCGGTGCGGTGCGAACGTGCCGGCGAGGTTCACGCAGGGGTATCGACGCCCGGAGTGGGCGGACTCACGCTGCGTCAGGAAACGATCATTCACCGGTGCGGGCGCTGCCCACACGAGTGAAAGCCACCGGCAGTTCGGTGGCTAGATTCTGTCGACCTCAATCATTCCCATGCCGGCCACCGTATCAGCCCATGTGTGCGCGCCCGGCGGCGGGGAGGTCCGCCCGCCTCCTCCCCGCGCACATGGGCTACCGCGCGTCCGTCGCGAACCGACGGAGCGCGCCCGTGAGCACGTAGGCACCAAGGGAAGAGCCGGGCAGGAGTTCGGATGTCAGTCGGTGGCGGGGCGGAAGGCGATCGTGGCGCCGAGGGCCGCGCTGGCTGGTACGACGATTTCACCCGCGCGGGGCTTGATGTGCGGCACGTCGGCCGCCCGCAGGTGGTGCTCGGTTTGGGCGATGTCGTGTACCGCGACGGTGTAACCGACGAAGGCGGGTAGGGCTGGCGGACGCTCGTGGGGCAGGAGGTCGGGCAGCGCGGAGGCGGCGACCAGGGTGACGATGGCGTCGTCGAGGTCGAAGGTCGCGGTGGGGCCGTCGTGGTGAGCGGTGCGGCCGAGGTACGTCTCGTAGCGGCGCTTGACGTCGGGCAAGGCGCCGTCGGGTACGCACAGCGTGCATCCGATCAGGTCGATGGCACCGTTGGCGTGCTCCGGCTGCCGCTCCTCGACGGCGGCGTTCTCGGCGACGCCGAGCCTGCCCTCGGGCAGCCGGCCGGGTGGCGCGCCCGCTTCGTCGTCGCTGATTTCCAGGTAGCGGGCGGGAACCATTCGGGTGCCCCTGGCGGTCTCGATCGGGCGCTGTATCGCGTGCACGCCGCCGTGGGCGACACCTGCGGTGTCGAGGCGGGCTGCAGCGCGGTCGATGTCCGGCGAGTCGAAGATGAGGATGTGCATGCCCTGAAACCGGTCCAGGCAGGCGGTGAGGTTCGCGGCGGCGCCGCGAACGGCGGCCAGGAGCCCGGGGAGCTTGTCGTCGGGAACGTTGATGGGAATCAGTTTGGCTTCGCCGGGGACCGGCTGGCCGTCCCTGACGACGGTCACGAGTTCGACGAAGTTGCGGCGCAGGTAGATGTGGGTGTTGGCTGCGCCGACCGGAAGGGCGGGCGCTCCCGGGGCGGCGGGCAGCGTCGGATAGGCCGGCGGCGCCACGGTGAAACCGAGCCGCCGGTAGGTCTCGATCGCCGCGGCCATCTCGCGCACGACGATGCCGACGTGGTGCAGGCCGTTGATGTCCGTGCCCATGCTTGTCACCTCTGGTCGGCTGATGCGCCATAGGCAGCGCGGCGGTAGTCGTCGGTGTGCCCGTCGAAGATGGCGATGACCGGCGGCGCGGCCGCGGCGAGCCGCGCCGATGGCGGCGGCTTCGCCGGTTCGAACGCGTGGCGGAGCGTGTCGGCCAGCTGATCGGCCTTGTCCGGCAGACTCAACTCCACCGCGTCGGCAAGAAACGGATCGATGCCGAAGAAGCCGAACACGACCGCCGGCAGGGTGTAGTCCAGATCCGCTGGACGCAGGTCCGCCCGCAGCAGGCCGTTGTCGGCGAGTACGCCCAGGTATTCGCGGGAGGCCAGCAGCTTGGAGCTCTGCAGCGGCCGGCGGGCGGGGCTGGACAGGAACCGGTCCAGCACGTCACTGTCCCGGGTGAAGATCGCCCGCAGCACTGGTCGCGACATCGCCTCCAGGAAGAACCGGCGCATGTACCGGTGGAGCGCGATCTCCTTCGGGTCCTGGCGCATCGCGGCCACCACCGCGGTGAGCATCGCGACCGCCTCCCGCGCACCGACTGCGAAGAACAACTGTTCGCGGCTGCGCCAGTGCAGATAGACGGTGCCCTTGCCGACACCGGCGTGCCGGGCGATCTCGTCGATGGTGACCCGCCGGTATCCCCAGCGCAGCAGCAACTCCTTCGCCGCGTCCAGGATCCGGTCGGCGCGGTCGATCCGGCCCGGTTGCGACTCGGTCATGGCACCCCTCCCTGTGACTGATGACCAGAATATCATTCCGGTCATCAGTCACGACGGGAGCGTCGAAGGCTGCCGTCGCTGCGGTGGCGGGTAGCTCGGCTCCCGGGCGGGTGGGGCCGAACGGCTTTGTCGATTTCCGCTGTCGTGACCTCAGCGGCCTGCCTCGTCGGCGGCGGTGGTCTGGGAAGGGGTCAGTCCCACTGGTCCTGGTTGAGGAAGCGGGCGAAGCCCCGCCACGAGTTCGGTCCCATCACGCCGTCGATCGGGCCGGTGTAGCCCCAGCCGGAGGCGAGTCGCTGTACCGCTTTCCAGGTGTTCGGCCCCGGTATGCCGTCGATGGGGCCGGTGTAGCCGTAGTTGCGCATGGCTCGTTGCAGTGCGGCGTACGTGTTCACGCCGGGCACGCCGTCGATCGGGCCGGTGTAGCCGGCGGTGATCCGTAGCCAGTTCTGCATCCGCTGGTAGAAGATCGGGCCGGGGATGCCGTCCTGCTCGGTGGTCGTCTTGGGCAGGCCACCGCCACCCGGGTTCTGGCCGATGTAGGTCAGCGGGTTGATGCGTACCCCGCTCGGGTTGATCATGTGCCAGTGCAGGTGCGGGCCGGTGGAACTGCCCGAGCCGGGGGCACCCACGGCGCCGCCCGACCGTCCCACGATCGTCCCGGCGCCGACCGCGGTCCCGTTGGCCAGCAGGAACTGTGACAGGTGCATGTACTGGCTGCGGTACCCGTCCGCGTGGTGGATCGTGACGGTGTGCCCGCCCGTACCGTTGTAGGGGATGTTCTGGATCGTGCCGGCGCCGCAGGCGGGCAGCGCGGTGCCGACCCCCATCCCGAAGTCGATCCCGCCGAGCGACCCGTAGTCGAGGTGGTCCTGCCAGGTGCCGGTGATCGGGTAGCCGGCGAACGGGTTGTAGATCGCCGGCGCCGCGTGGGCGGTGCCGGGCAGCCCGACGACGCCGCCACCGACAACGAGGGCACCGGCGGTCAGAGTCGTGCTGCGCAGCAACGTACGGCGGCTGAGCCCGGTCGGTGGCCGGCCTGTCGCACCGCCACAGCAGTTGGGCTGAATCTCCTCACTCATCATCGGCTCCTCATCCGTGCCTTGTCGTGGGTGGATGGCGACGAGACTAAGGGCATCGGACTGTACAAATATCGGCTGATCGACCGATCAGGGATAGGCGCCAGAGGAGGACGGGCGAGGCGTGCGTTCGACCGACAGCCGTCCGGGGCAGGAAACCAACCACGCACACCGTCACAGATCGTCGAGCTGGATCAGCCCGTCCTGGATGGCGCGCGCTACCAGCATCGCCTTGGTGGGGGCCGCCCGGCCACGCATCGCGTACTTGATCCGGATGTGCTCCAGATGGGAGTTGACCGTGCTAAGGGAGATCCCCAGACGCTGAGCCACGAACTCCTTGGACTGCGACTGGAACCACTGGATCAGCACCTCGGTCTCGCGCGCCGACAACACCGGCCGGTGGGCG